>BBFD01000003.1 GCA_001313065.1 Silvimonas sp. JCM 19000 | reverse complement strand
GTTATTGCTCGCGCAGCCAGGCCGAAGCCTTGGTGCTGGCGGGCAAAAGTCAGTGTCAACGGCCGTATCGTGCGTGAACTGGGCCGGCGTGTTGCGCTGAATACTGATCAGTTGGCCGTCGCTGGCGTTGCCGTCGAGGCGGTGGCCAGGGTTTATCTGATGCTGAACAAGCCACGTGGCCTGGTCACTACTGCCGATGACGAAAAAAAAGGTCGCGCCACCATTTACGATTGCATCGCCGATGCCGGTCTGCCGTGGCTAGGCCGGTGGGCCGTCTGGATAAAGCCAGTGAAGGCCTGCTGTTGTTGACCAACGATACGACCTGGGCCGCGCGCCTGACCGACCCCGCCTCGCATATCGACAAGTGTTATCACGTGCAGATTGATGCGGTGGCCGATGACGCATTGCTGGCGCGTTTGCGCGCGGGGGTGGTGGATGAGGGTGAGCCGCTGCGCGCCAAAGCCGTCTCGTTGCTGCGGCATGGTGAAAAAAAACAGCTGGCTGGAAATCACGCTGGACGAAGGCCGCAACCGGCATATCCGCCGCCTGCTGGCCGCGCATGGCATCGATACACTGCGTTTGTTGCGGGTTGCGATGGGCAGTTTGCAGCTGGGCGAGCTGGGCAAAGGGCAGTGGCGCCATCTGACCGCGCAAGAAGTCGAAAAAAATTTCTGCAACGGTGTGTCAACCGGGGCAAAAAAACCAGGCGTTAAGCCAGTGCGGGTTGCGCGAGTGACCCGTGTGCGGTTGACAACGCTCCGTTGCCTTATGGCACGAGCCTTCCGGGCACCTGTGTAAACAGGTGCCTTTTTTTTCTTGTCTGTCGCCTGGCCCTCCCCGCTGGCCGCCCACCCGGACGCCACCGCCGTCTGCCTGAATTGTCCCGCCAAATCATTATGTTGCCGCGCACCGGGCAAGGGATAACCACAATTCAGCTTGTAAGCTTTCCCGCGTATATTCCACCGGCATAAAGCGCAGTTCAATACTAAAAAAACAATCAATCCACTCGAAGAAAACCCGTACGCAAAGACGGGGCAGGGAAGCTCATGTTTACAACGCTCAAAGCGCGCCTGCTGGGCGCTGTCGCCGCTGTGCTGGTGGTGACCGTGGTGCTGGGTGTGTGGCTGTTTGCCAGCGCGCAAGCCAGCCGCACGCAACAACAAGTCAATCAACAAATCGATGCGCTACTTGGCGGCGTGGTCGATACGCTCAGCGTGGCCGACAGCGTGCTGACCGAACGCGTCCAGGGTGCGATGAAGTTGCTGCGCCAGCGCGGCGAAGCCCTCGGCGTAGCCAGTGCCGGGCCGGTGCTGACGGTCAAGGATCAATCGGTGCCCGATCTGCTGCTGGGCGGTACGGCGCAGGCCAATCAATTCGGGCTGGTCGATGGCGTAACCGATACGCTCGGTGGCACGGCCACATTGTTTACCCGGGCTGGCGATGCGTTTGTGCGGGTCTCGACCAATGTAATGAAAGACGGCGCCCGCGCCATCGGCACGCCGCTGGACCCCAAGGGCAAAGCCTATGCCGCGCTCAAACAAGGCCAGTCGTTCTACGGTGAAGTCGATATTCTTGGCGCGCCGTACGTCACGGGCTACGAGCCGATTTTTTTTGATAGCGCGCATCAGGCGGTTGGGGTCTGGTATGTCGGCTACAAGGTCAATCTGCAAGCGCTGCAGGATTCAGTCAGTCGCGCCCGCGTGCTGGACCACGGCTTTGTCGCGATTGTCGATGCCAAAGGCAAGGTGCGCTTTCATTCCAGTAATTACAGCGATGATGCCATCAGCCAGGCGCTGGCCAGCCCGGATAGTCAGTGGGTGAAAGTGGAAAAAAACAATGGCCAGCGTGGTCGTTCCTGGTGATTGCGGCATACCCGGTCAGCGATGTTGGCGATATGGTGCGCAGCGATGTCATTACTATCGTCAGCATCGCGGCGGCGCTGATTGTGGTGCTGCTCGGGCTGATTTATGTACTGATCGGCAGCCAGGTATTGCGTCCGCTTGGCGGCGAACCGGCCGCGGCGGTGGCGGTGGCGCGGGCGGTGGCCAGTGGCGATCTGTCGCATCCCATCAATACGCGCGGTGCGGCGCCGGACAGTTTGATGGTGGCCATGGCGGCCATGCAGCAAGCGCTGCGCGATATGCTGGGCGAAATCCGCAATGAGGCGAGCCATGTGCAGGAAGTCGCGCGCCAGTTTGGCAGCACGGCACAGCAATTGCATCAGAGCGCGGCGCATCAGGGTGAAGCCACCACCAGCATGGTCAATGCGCTGGATGGCTTGATAGGCGGGATCCGCCAGGTGTCTTTGCACGCCGATAGCGCGGTGACGCTCACGCAAGACAGCGCTACCGCGTCGCGCGAAGGCGAGGCGGTGATCGCCAGTGCGGCCAATGAAATCCGCACCGTAGCCGATCATGTGGCGCGCTCATCCACCGATGTCGCTACGTTGACCGACAAGAGCCGCGATGTGTCGGCGGTGATGGGCGTGATCAAGGAGCTGGCCGAGCAGACCAATCTGCTGGCGCTGAATGCCGCGATTGAGGCCGCGCGTGCCGGTGAACATGGCCGTGGCTTTGCGGTGGTGGCCGACGAAGTGCGCAAGCTGGCCGAGCGCACCAAGCAATCGACCCAGGAAATCAACGATATCGTCGCCGCCATCCAGAACGGCGCGCGCGATTCGAATGAGGCGATGGCGCTGACCCAGCAGAAGGTCACCACCGGCGTGCAGTTGGCCGAAAAGGCCGGCACGGCGATTGGTCGCATCGAAGATATGGCCAATCAGGTGCTGCAGACCACGGCTGAGATCAATACGTTGCTGCATCAGCAAGATACGGCCAGCGCCAAGATTTCCGATAGCGTAAACCGCGTGGCCAGCGCCATCGCGCAGAATGAAGCGGCGTCACGCCAGACCGCCCACCAGGCCGACGAGATGAACGCGGTGGCGGGGCATCTGAACAGCATCCTGGGGCGGTTCAAGTTGTGAGGCATAGGGTGGGACTCGGCGTCCCCGTCTGACCCGCCACTCAAAGGCGTCAGCGAGAACGCAAGCGTATGCGTTTCACTTCGACGGCTTTGAATGGTGGGTCTCGATGGGGACTCCGAGTCCCACCCTATATCATTTCGCCAGTGCCCCGAGGCCGTGGCGGGCCAGCAGTGCGGCGGTGTCATGCAGCGGCAGGCCCATCACGCCGGTGTAGCTGCCTTCCAGATGCGCCACAAACAATCCACCCAAGCCCTGGATGCCATACGCGCCCGCTTTATCCATCGGTTCGCCGCTAGCCACATAAGCGGCGATTTGCGCATCGCTCAGCTCGGCAAAGCGCACATTGCTGTCGATAGCACGACTTCAATCCCGCTCGTGGTGTGCAGCCCCAGGCTGGTCAACACCTGGTGGGTGGAGCCCGACAGCGTCCGCAGCATGCGCGCGGCGTCAGCGGCGTCCTCCGGCTTGCCCAGAATCAGCCCATCCAGCGCCACGGTAGTATCGGCCGCCAGCACCGGCCGGGTTGGCAGACCCTGCGCCTGCATCGCGGCCCAACCGCTGACGGCCTTGGCGTGCGCCAGGCGTAGCACATAATCGCGCGCCGGCTCGTTGGGCAACGGGGTTTCGTCAACGGGCGCATCGATGCGCATAAAGCGCACGCCAATTTGCCCCAGTAGTTCGCGCCGGCGCGGGCTGCCCGAGGCCAGGTAGAGATCGATATCAGAATTCATGTGAGCTTATTCGCGGTGGTACGGATGGTTATGCAGAATCGACCAGGCGCGATACAGCTGCTCAGCCAGCAGCACGCGCACCATGCCATGCGGCATGGTCAGGGCGGACAGTTGTAACAGCTGATCGGCGCGCTGCTTGACGCTGGGGTCCAGCCCGTCGGTGCCGCCGATGATAAACACCACATCGCGGCCGTCGACATGCCAGCTTTTCATTTGCTCGGCCAGTTTCATGGTGGTCCAGTTGGCGCCACGCTCGTCCAGCGCCAACACGCGTGCGCCATTGGGAATGGCGGCCATGATGCGCTCGGCTTCTTCCGCCATCACTTGCTGCGGCGTACGCCCGCCTGAACGCTTGTCCGGCTTTAATTCCACCAGCTGAATCGCAAATTCGCGCGGCATGCGCTTTACGTATTCGGTAAAGCCTTGCTCGATCCACGCCGGCATCTTGTGGCCCAGCGCAATGATGATGAGTTTCATGGAGTGATCAGGTATAAGACATCGAAACGCAGCCCGGTCCGGGCCGCACCGCACTTTAACACTGTTATCCGAGTACCCGAATTGGACCACCCCATCCAGCCGCTGACCGTCGCCGACCCTACCGCGCTGACGGTGCTGGCTACTGAAGCCGATTTCGTCCTGGTGTACAAACCACCGGGCATGAACTTTCATGCCGAGGGCGAGGAAAGCGGCGTGATCAGCGCCTTGCGCCAACAGATCGCAGGCGATCTGCACGCCGTGCACCGGCTGGATCGCATCACCAGCGCTGATTCTGTTTGCGCGCTCCAGCAGCGCCGCGCGCCGCTTTGGCGAGCTGTTTAGCGGCCGCGACATGAATAAATTCTACCTGGCGCTGGCCCACGGCAAACCGGGCAAGAAACAAGGCACGATCGCAGGCGGCATGCAGGCGGGCCGGGGCGGCAACTGGAAGCTGACACGCGATACGCAAAACCACGCCGTCACGCAGTTCTTTAGCTACGGCTTGGGCAGCGGCTTGCGCGCGTATTTGCTCAGACCCCGCACCGGCCGCACCCACCAGTTGCGCGTGGCGCTTAAGAGTTTGGGCGTGCCGATTCTGGGCGATGAACGATACGGCGGCGCACCGGCTGATCGTGGCTATTTGCATGCGTATGCGTTGGAGTTTGAGTGGGATGGCCAGACACATCGGTATATCTGTTTGCCGCAAGCGGGCGAGCTTTGGCCGGCAGAGTGGCCCGAGCTGATGCGGGCGGATTTGCTGGCGCCGTGGGATATCAAGTGGCCCGGAACTGCGGCGGGGGCATAACCGAAATGTGCGTTGCCCCGATGGGGTAACGCACCCTACTGGAGTGGCTCGTGGTGGCGGCTTTGGCTGGTGGGTCTAGACCCACCCTATGAAGCATCGCGGCATTGGCCACCGCAGTGGGTGTGGCCCCGCGACAGCGAAGCGCCTCGCGGTGTCAGCCGCAATGTGTCGGGCGTCGCGAGCGGTCGCAGGTTGCGTACCGCCGGAGCGGAGGAAGCGGAGTGGCCAGTTGGGCCATGAGCATTCCGAGCACCGCCGGGACGCAAGATGCGTCCGCGCAGTAGCCACCAGTGTAAGTGCGAAGTGGGTCTTTAAGCCGGGTTCTGTTCCATTTCTGGCGGTAACCATTCCTCTAGGCGAGCCATTACTGACACGCTCAAGCAACCTACCCGCAGGCTCGACGGGCCGTCTCAACGCCTGCTGCTTGGTCTTGCTCCGGATGGGGTTTACCGAGCCGCCCGGTTGCCCGGAACGCTGGTGCGCTCTTACCGCACCGTTTCACCCTTACCTGATCCGCAGGGCGTTTGCACACCCTGCGGCCATCGGCGGTCTACTCTCTGTTGCACTTTCCGTCGCCTCACGGCGCCTGGCCGTTAGCCAGCATCCTGCCCTGTGGAGCCCGGACTTTCCTCCCCCCACCTTACGGTGAGCGGCGGTTACCCGACCCGCTTCGCGGCGCCATTATCCGTTGTCCGGGGCCAATTGGGCAAACGCTAATCCCGATTGCTGCGCCAACCGGCCCGCCAGCGCGGTGGCGGCGGCCTGGCCACGACGCGTGGCGCGGTAATGCGCAAACACAAAACGCTGGTCGTCGGGGCCGGCAAACAGCACCCACAGGCTATCGGCGCCGATGGTGTTGCGATCCTGCTCCAGCGTCACCCGGTCAAACGCGGCCAGATCGATTTCGCGCGTATACACCGGCAGCAAACCCAGCAGCATGGTGCGACGGCGCAACTGGCGGCCCACCAGCGTTTGCTCGGCCGGAAACATCCAGAACGCCGCGCCCAGGCCCAGCATGGTGTACCAGAACAGGCCGTAGAAATGATGTTCCAGCGTCGGCGTGGTAATCAGCGGCCAACCCCACACCGCCGCCACGATCAGCACCACGCCCACCAGCCACCACACCACGCGCCCGGCATTGCGGTGGACGATCACGCCAGCGTCCAGGCGATGCTTTCACCGGCGCGCAGCGGCACCACGGTATTCGCGCCAAACGGATATTCATCCGGCACTTGCCATGCTTGTTTAGTCAGCGTGACGGTGCCGCTATTGCGCGGCAGCTGGTAAAAGTCGGGGCCGTTAAAGCTGGCAAATGCTTCGAGCTTGTCCAGCGCATTGGCTTGCTCAAACACTTCGGCATACAGCGGCAAGGCCGCGTGCGCGGTGTACATGCCGGCACAGCCGCACGAGGTTTCTTTGGTATGGCGCGCATGCGGCGCGCTGTCGGTGCCGAGGAAGAAACGATTGGATGAGCCGGTTACCGCACGCACCAACGCCTGGCGATGGGTTTCGCGCTTCAGTACCGGCAGGCAATAGTGATGCGGGCGGATGCCGCCGGTGAACATGGCGTTGCGGTTCATCAGCAAGTGGTGCGCGGTGACCGTGGCGGCCAGGTTGGCCGGGCCGGTCGTGACGAAATCGGCGGCGTGGCTGGTGGTGATGTGTTCCAGCACCACGCGCAGCGTCGGCAGCTTTTGCATCAGCGGGGCCAGCAAGGTATCGATAAACACCGCTTCGCGATCAAACACATCCACGCTGTGGTCAGTCACTTCGCCATGCACCAGCAGCGGCAAACCGACTTCAGCCATTTTTTTTCCAGCGCCGGCATCACCTTATCCAGCGACGTCACGCCGCTATCCGAATTGGTGGTGGCCCCGGCCGGGTACAGTTTGACGCCATGCACAAAGCCGCTGGCGCGCGCGCGACGATGTCGTCGGGCGAGGTGCGGTCGGTGAGGTACAGCGTCATCAGCGGTTCAAACGTCATGCCCGCAGGCAGCGCCGCCAGAATGCGTTGGCGATAGGCATCGGCCAGCGCCACGGTGGTGACCGGCGGCTTAAGGTTGGGCATGACAATTGCGCGGGCGAATTCACGCGCGGTGTGGGGCAGCACGGCCGCCATCAGCTCGTTGTCGCGCAGATGCAGATGCCAATCATCAGGGCGGGTAATGGTCAGGGTTTGGGTCATGGCGCGGGTATCGCTTGTCGGGATGAGAAAAGGGGGAAGGGCGCGCCGCTTAGCGCTTCTGGATCACGAATACAAACTTGCCGTCGACCGTATCGCTGGCCAGCAAGGGGTTCTGCGTGAGTTTGCAAAAAAATCGGCAAAGTCTTTAACGGTGGCGGGATCAGTGCAGGTGACATGCACGGACTGACCGCTTTGCAATCCGGCCAACGCTTTTTTTTGGTGCGCAGGATGGGCAGGGGGCAGTTCAGCCGCTCAGGTCTATGGCGAGGTCGGCATTCATGCAGCAGGCTCGGTATCGGGCAAAAGAAGCGCATTTTAACGCGGCCGCGCCGGTCGTGCCCGCGCTGCTACGCCAGGTTACCGTCGCGGCAAGACGCAAGGCATGTGCCAGGCGTATCATCAGCGGGTTTTTTTCGCCGCCGCAACACTGGAGTAGAGACCTTGAAACGCCTGATCCCGCTGACGCTGGCCGCCCTGTGCCTGCTGAGCAGCGTCTTCGTATATGCCGATAACGTCGGCCAGAGCCTGACAATCCGCGCAATGGCAACAACCGTGGCGCCAGTTCGGATGGCGACAAAGATCGCGATTTCAGCTTTAGCAATCTGCTGAAAAGCACCTTGCCCACGCCGGAAGAAAAGCCGTTTACCAAGCCCGAACTGTCCACGCTGGGCAACTGGATTGAATTCCGCAACAACAAGGCCTGGGGCAACGAGAAGTTTCTGGTCTCGGAAGACAGCCTGAGTGTGGGCAAAGACGCCATCGTGCGTTATGCCGCCGCCATCCCGCTGCGCGACGGCAAGACCTTTAACCATGTGTATGAAGGCATAGATTGCGATACCGGGCAGTTCCGCACTTATGCCTTTGCCGGTGCCGATGGCAAATGGTCCGAGATGAACCGCCCGTGGGACAAGATCAAGGTAGAAGGCTACAACGCCTTGCAAGCGCCCTTGTACGAGATGTTCTGCAGCGCGCGTGACCCGGTTTCGATCAAGGAAATGAAAGAAGAACTGGGCACCAAAATCGCCTTCCCGGCCTGCCCCGGCTGCCATAGCAATGGCGGCGGCGGTCAATAATCAACACGCATAGGGTGGGTCTAGACCCACCCACCCAAGTGGCAGGGCAAGATAGCAATGCCTGGCCATGGCTTTGGGTATGGCTGGGCAACTGAGCGACCCGGGGTGGTAATGCGTGGCGCGCGGGTGCCTGGCTATGGCTTTGAGTGGTGGGTCTGGACCCACCCTATGCCGTTCGTCGCCTTTGGATGTTCTTCGGGCCGTGTGTTCACGCGGCTTTCTGTTGTTTCGTAAGTAAAACACCGTAGTTTCATATCGCCGACTACCGGCGTTATGATGCATTCAAACGCAATTCAAACCGGTTTGACTCGATTTAGGGCGAGCCGACATCGCCTATAACGGATAGGTTCGGCCGCACCGGCCCGTGATCAACGAAACCAGAAGAAGACAGCATGGAACAGGCAGCAAACCCGAATGTGCAATGGTGGCGTGGCGCCGTCATTTATCAGATTTACCCGCGCAGCTTTGCCGACAGCAATGGCGATGGGGTGGGTGATCTGAACGGTATCTCGGCCCATCTCGATTACGTCGCCAGCCTGGGCGTGGACGCCATCTGGGTGAGCCCGTTCTTTAAATCGCCGATGAAAGACTTTGGCTACGACGTGTCGGATTACCGCGATGTCGATCCGCTGTTTGGCAATCTGGAAGACTTTGATCGCATGCTGGCCAAAGCGCATGCGCTGGGCCTCAAGGTCATCATTGACCAGGTGCTGTCGCATACCTCCGACGAACACGCCTGGTTCAAGGAAAGCCGTCAAAGTAAAACCAATCCCAAAGCCGACTGGTATGTCTGGGCCGATCCGCAGGCTGATGGCTCGGCGCCCAACAACTGGCTGAGCGTGTTTGGCGGCCCGTCCTGGCGCTGGGATACCCGCCGCTGCCAGTACTATCTGCACAACTTTCTGCACAGCCAGCCCGACGTCAACTTCCACAATCCGGAAGTGCAAGACGCGGTGCTGGGCGAAATCGAATTCTGGCTGCAACGCGGCGTGGATGGCTTCCGCTTTGACGCCTGCAACTACCATTCCATGATCGCCAGCTGCGTAACAACCCGCCGGCCACCAAACGGGATACGCCTCGGTGAGCGCGGAAAACCCCTACGGTTATCAACAACACAAATACGATAAATCGCAGCCGGAAAACCTGGCGTTTCTGCAGCGCATCCGCAAATTGCTCGACCAGTACGGCGCGGCGATGAGCGTGGGCGAAGTGGGCGATGACGAAAGCATCAGCCTGATGGCGCAATACACCGGCGGCAACGACAAGCTGAATATGGCGTACAGCTTTAACCTGCTGACCGCAGATTTCTCCGCCGCGCATATCCGCAAGCAAGTTGAAGATCTGGAAAGCCAGCTCAACGACGGCTGGGGCTGCTGGACCACCGGCAACCATGATTCGGTGCGCGTGGTCAGCCGCTGGGGCAAAGACACGCAACATCCGCGTTTTGCGCCCACCATCCTGGCGATGCTGGTGTCGCTGCGCGGTTCCAGCTGCCTGTATCAAGGCGAAGAACTGGGCCTGCCCGAAGCGCAATTGACCTTTGAACAACTGCAAGATCCGTACGGCATTGCGATGTGGCCGGAGTTTAAAGGCCGCGACGGTTGCCGCACGCCGATGCCGTGGCACAAAGACCAGCTGAATGCCGGTTTCAGCCCGACTGAACCGTGGTTGCCGGTGGCCAGCACGCATGTGCCGCTGGCAGTGGATGCGCAAGAAGGCAAAGACGATACGACGCTGGCCGCTTACCGTCGCATTCTGCACTGGCGCAAAACACAACCGGCCCTGCTGTTGGGCGATATCTCTTTCCTTAAAGCGGAAGAGCCGGTGCTGGCCTTTACGCGTAAACACGCGGGCCAGACGCTGGTGGCTGTGTTCAACCTGAGCGAACAGCCACAGACTTACGAACTGCCGTTTGATGTGGCAGATCTGGCGGGCCACGGCCTGGAAGGCGCTAGCCGCAGCGGTACCACGCTGCACCTGGATGCCTGGGCGGGCTGGTACGGCACCGCGCAATAAGCAGTTTTGCAAAACAGGTCGGACCACCGACATTCGCCGCCCGCTACGCAGCGGGCGGTCACCGCTCAGGACTCAGAGACGCAATGGCCACGGTTAGCCTCAAGAACATCAAGAAACGCTTTGGCGATGTCACCACGCTGCACGGCATCGATCTGGAGATCAACGACGGCGAGTTTGTCGTGTTTGTCGGCCCCTCGGGCTGCGGCAAGACCACGCTGCTGCGCACGATCTCGGGCCTGGAAGACATCAGCGAAGGCGAGCTGCAGATTGGCGGCGTACGCATGAACGAACTGCCGCCGGTCAAACGCGGCATCGCCATGGTGTTCCAGAGCTACGCCTTGTATCCGCATATGAGCGTGTTTGAAAACATGGCGTTTGGTTTGCGCCTGGCGGGGATGAGCAAAAAAGGATTACACGCCGATCGTGCAGCAAGTGGCCAAGGTGCTGCAGCTGGACCATCTGCTGGAGCGCAAGCCCAAAGAATTGTCGGGGGGCCAGCGTCAGCGTGTGGCCATCGGCCGCGCCATCGTGCAGAAGCCTGAAGTGTTCTTGTTTGATGAGCCCCTCTCCAACCTGGATGCGTCGTTGCGCGTGCAGATGCGCATCGAAATTGCGCGCCTGCACCGCGAGCTGGGCGCGACCATGATTTATGTGACGCACGATCAGGTCGAGGCCATGACGCTGGCCGACCGCATCGTGGTGTTCCGTGCGGGCCAGCTGGAGCAGGTCGGTACGCCGACCGAGCTGTACCACGAGCCGATCAACCTGTTTGTGGCGGGCTTTCTGGGTTCGCCGGGCATGAACTTCCTCAGCGGCACCATCAGCAGCATCGGCGCGGACGGCGTGCAAGTAGCGCTAACCGGCAACCAGAATGTGACCGTGCTGGTGGATGCGGCGGGCGCCAAGGTGGGCGATGCCGTCACCGTGGGCGTGCGCCCCGAACATCTGCATGTTGATCTGACCAGCAATATCCTCACCGGCAACGCGGTGGTGCTGGAACGCTGGGTGATTCGTCGGTGCTGTACCTCGACAACGCCGCCGCCAAGGTGCCGATGTCGGTACGCATGCCGGCGCTGCGCCATGTGGATATCGGCCAACGCGTACCGCTGGGCTTCAAGCCCGCGCACGGTTATCTGTTTAACGCGGACGGCAAAGCCTTCCGCCGGCTGGACCCCCTCGCTGAATAATCTGTAGTCAAAATCTGCGCACTACCGCTCGGCGGAATGGCCCGTAAAGTACGTATTGGACGTATACCCCGAGTGTGCCGCCAGGCATATGGTGCTTAGGTTTTTCCTGCGGTCAAACCGGTTAGGGAACATACAGAAGCGGCCTTTTACAGGCACGTTTCAAAACATGAAAACACTAGATGGAGAGTCAGAATGGATATCTCGCGTAGTCGTTTGGGTCGTCTCGTGCTGTCGTCGGTCACAGTGGCCGTCATGGGCTTGGGTGCTGCGTCTTCGTACGCGGCCGAACCGGGCAAGCTGTTGATCTGGATCAACGGCGACAAATCGTACAAAGGCCTGATCAAGGTCGGTGAAGCCTTCACCAAGGCCACCGGCGTGCAAGTGGTGGTGGAGCGTCCGGAAGACGCCGCCAACAAGTTCCAGCAAGCCGCTGCCGCAGGCAAGGGCCCGGACATCTGGATCTGGCCGCATGACCGCATGGGCGAATGGGCCACCGCCGGCCTGCTGTCGCCGGTTAACCCGAGCGCCAAGGTCAAGAACGAAATCGATCCGCTGGGCTGGAAAGCCTGGACGGCCGGTGGCAAGGTCTGGGGCTACCCGATCGCCATCGAAGCAGTAGGCCTGGTCTACAACAAAGACCTGGTGCCGACGCCGCCCAAGTCGTTTGATGACGTAATCGCACTGGACAAAAAAACTGTCTGGCCAAGGCAAGAAAGCCATTCTGTGGGATTACACCAACACCTACTTTACCTGGCCGCTGCTGGCCGCCAATGGTGGTTACCCGTTCAAGGCCAAGGCCGATGGCACCTATGATGCCAACGACGTGGGCGTAAACAACGCGGGCGCGGTGAAGGGCGCTGAAACCCTGATGAAGCTGATCAGCTCGGGCGCGATGCCGAAGTCGTCGTCGTACGCCGAAATGGAAGCCGGGGTTAACCAGGGCAAGGTTGCCATGATGATTACCGGCCGTGGGCCTGGGAAAACCTGCGCAAGAGCAAGATCAACTTTGGCGTCGCGCCGATCCCGACCGTGGACGGCAAACCGTCCGCGCCGTTCGTGGGCGTGCTGGGCGCCATGGTGACGCAAGCCAGCCCCAACAAGGATCTGGCGGTGGAGTTCCTTGAGAACTATCTGCTGAAAGAAGAAGGCCTGAAGTCGATGAACGACGACGTGCCGCTGGGCGTGCCTGCCAACAAGGCGTTCTACAACCAGCTGAAGTCTGACCCGAACATCGCCGCCACCATGAAGAGCGCGCAAGCCGGTCACCCGATGCCGAACAACCCCGAAATGGGCAAGTTCTGGTCGACCATGCAACCGGCCCTGCAGAACATCACGCAAGGTCGTCAAAGCGTGAAGGAAGGTCTGGATGCAGCTGCGGCCAAGATCAAGGCCAAATAAGCCTTGATGGTCTGAAGTTGCAAGGCGCTCGCGTTGTCCGCGCGATGACGTGAGCGCTGGATGGTCTTGTGGATATCGGCAAGCTGCCACTTGCCGGTATCCAGTCCAGATGTTCGGCATCTGGCGTGATGTGGTTACTCTGATTGGCAACACCGCCGCCGTCCGCTCGGGTTGTGGCATCTCACTTAAAACATATAGATTGGATGTTCCGGGCGCAGTTGACGCGTATCCGGCTAAGGAAAACCTGGCATGCAACGCAAACTGGCTCGCTGGGCTGGCCCCGCACTTGGCCTGCTGCTGATACTGGCCGCACTCTGGCTGATCTTCGCCGTCTATACCGCCGGCCATCCGCTGATCGCGGTGTTGTTCCTGGTGATACTGGGCGCATCCACCTGGCTGTTAAGCATCCCAAACTGTACCCGTGGCGCTATTTATATCCGGGCGTCTTTGCCGCCTTGTTATTTGTGGTGTTTCCGGCGGCGTATACGGTGAGCATTGGTTTTACCAATTACAGCTCCACCAACCTGCTGACGTATGAGCGGGCAACCAGATATTTTCTCGACCAGACTTATTCTGGCGCGGGCGATAGCGGCGGCGATTCGCTGGCCATGGGCGTGTATCCCGACGGCGGCAAAAAACGCGTTTATTTAAGCGATGACGCGGGCCACGGCTGGCAATCCGACGCGCTCGATATCGACAAGCCCACCGGCAAAGTGCGCGAGGTGGAACTGAAAGCCGCAGCGCAGGCGCCAACGGGCAGCAAAGCGCAAATCCGCGATTTGATCGCGATGCAAGGCGCGCTGAAAGAACTGCATATGAAAGTGCCCGAGCATGCTGGCCAATACCAGATGGCGGGCTTTTCGCGCGCCGCGCCGGCCGCACCGTTATTCCAGCAAGTGGATAAAGGCACGCTCAAGAATCTGCAAACCGGCGAAATCCTGAAGGCCAATTTCCGTACCGGCTATTACGAAACCGCCAGCGGCGATAAAGTCTCGCCCGGCTTCACCGTAGGGTGGGTGGCGCCAACTTTGCGCAATTGTTTACCAGCAAACAATTCCGCGGCCCGCTATTGGCCATCTTTACCTGGACCGTAGGCTTTGCCTTGGCCACCGTGATTCTGACTTTTGCCGTGGGCTTTTTTGCTGGCGGTGGCCTTGTCGTGGGAATCGCTGGCCATGCGCGGTTTGTATCGCGTGCTGTTATTTCTGCCGTATGCCGTGCCGGGCTTTATTTCGATCCTGATTTTCCGTGGTTTGTTTAACGAAAACTTTGGCGAAATCAATCTGGTCTTGCATAGCCTGTTTGGTATCAAACCCGACTGGTTTTCCAATCCGTGGCTGGCGCGCGGCATGTTGCTGATCGTGAATACCTGGCTCGGTTATCCGTACATGATGTTGCTGTGCATGGGCCTGATCAAATCGATTCCCAGCGAATTGTATGAAGCCTCGGCGATTCATGGCGGCGGCGCCTGGACCAATCTGCGCCGCATTACGCTGCCGCTGATTGCCAAGCCCATCATGCCGCTGCTGCTGGCCAGTTTTGCCTTTAACTTCAACAACTTTGTCTTGATCTCGTTGTTGACCGCAGGCGGCCCGGATTTCCCCGACAGTCTTACCCCGGCCGGTTCCACCGATATTCTGGTGAGCTACACCTATCGCATCGCCTTCCAGGATTCGGGCCAGAACTTTGGCCTGGCGGCGGCCATCTCTACCGTTATCTTTATTCTGGTGGGCGTGTTGTCGCTGATTAACCTGAAGCTGACCCGCGTTAACCAATCCACGGAGCGCAAATAATCATGGCCATGGTGCTCGATAAAAGTCATACCGGCCGCGTGGTGGCCACCCATCTGGCGTTGATCGCATTTATTGCGCTGTGCCTGTTTCCCTTTTTTTTGATGATCGTGTCGATTTCCTTGCGACCGGGCAATTTTGCGGCGGGCAGTTTATTGCCCGACCATATCAGCCTGGAACACTGGAAACTGGCGCTGGGCTTTAGCTATATCGATCAATTTGGTCACCAGATTGATCCGCCGTTTCCGGTCCTGCGCTGGTTATGGAATTCGATCAAAGTGGCCATGATGAGCGCGGTGGTCATTCTGGCGTTGTCCACCACCTGCGCTTATGCCTTTGCCCGTCTCAAATTCCGTGGCCGCGCCATGGGTTTGAATGCGCTGTTTTTTGATGCAGATGTTTCCGTCGGTATTGTCGTTGATCGCCATTTACGCCATCTTCGACCAGATCGGTAATTACATTCCGTGGCTGGGCATTGATAGTCACGGTAGCCTGGTACTGGCTTATGCGGGCGGGGTGGCGCTGCATATCTGGACCATCAAAGGCTATATGGAAACCATTCCGGTCGAGATTGAAGAGGCGGCATTGGTGGATGGCGCCAGTCATTTCCAGACATTCCGCTATGTGTTGTTGCCGATGGCTGTACCAATTTTGATCGTGGTATTCCTGTTGGCATTTATTGGTGCGATCATTGAGTACCCCGTGGCCAGCGTATTGCTGCATCAAGAGCAGAATCTGACGTTGGCCGTCGGTTCAAAGCTTTACTTATACACACAGAACTATCTGTGGGGAGACTTCGCCGCCGCGGCGATTCTGTCCGGTTTGCCTATTACGCTGCTGTTTTTTTGTTATCGCAGCGCTTTATGGTCAACGGGCTGACATCGGGCGGGGTGAAGGGATAAGAGCACCGCAGTGCGCGCCTGACGACTCGTTCACGGCAGGCGTGCGGTGGTGTCTCACAAGGGGACGGAATAGAAACGGTTGTCTTTGCACGCGACTTATGCCGACTCTCCCAGAGAGTCGGCTTTTTTTTATTGTGGTACGAGCGATTCTGGCGGGGCATTTTGCGTTCCGGCGGTGCTCGCAATCCTCACGTACAAAACGTACGCTCCGGTTGCTCCGCTCCGGCGGCCCGCAAACTGCCCGCGCCATAATCGCTCCGAGGCATTGCGGGTACACCGTCTGTTTGCCTGGTGCTGCTGTTCCTGGATGAGGGCGCGCAATGCGCTTCGCTGTTGCGTTCCGGCGGTGCTCGCAATCCTCACGTACAAAACGTACGCTCCGGTTGCTCCGCTCCGGCGGCCCGCAAACTGTCCGCGCCATAATCGCTCCTTAGCATTGCGGGTAAACCGTCTGTTTGCCTGGGACCGCTGTTCCTGGATGAAGGCGCGCAATGCGCTTCGCTGTTGCGGTGGGGCGTGCGGGGTTGCGTTTTTTTTCTGACGAACCGGGTTTTACTGCTTGCCTGCGCCGCGGCGCTGTAATTCACAGTCGCCGGGCGGCACCAGCAATCCTTTCTGCCCAACGCGGCTTTGGCCATGACTGCCCCAGCCGCAGCTGGGGCAGCCGGTATCAAGCTGGTACGCCCAGAGGTCGGTTTCGACTACCGTAAAACTTTGGTTGTACAACGCGATGCCGCCCAGTGCCCAGAAGCGGCCGGACGTGTCTACCCAAGTGGTCGGCGCACCGCGCTGACCCATCGTATAGCCGGTGCTGAACTGGCCCAGTGCGCCTTGGATACTGGGTTGTAGCGGGGTTTGTGCGCCGCTGACCCACGTCCACAGTTTGCCGTCGAAACGCCACATATCGTTTTGGTATTGAATTTCGCCATTGATGTCGCGGGCGCCGCCGTACAGCCAGATATTGCCATCGCGGTCGCGCCAGGTGGCGGCGCCGGCGCGGCCACCGGGGTTGTTGCTAGCGGCGGCGATGCCTTGCTGGCCATACACCGGTGCGGTGTTATAGGTGCTGTTGCCGCTCCACGTCCAGGCCGTGCCATTGAAGCACCACATTGCGGCCGTATAGCCGCCATATTGCACGCCACCATACAGGCAAAGGTTGCCGGCGCGGTCGATCCAGGTGCTGGCGTGGTAGCGCCCGCCCGGCCAGTTGCTGGCGTCGGCTACGCCTTGCTGACCGTACACCGGGGCGGCATTGATGTCTTGCGAGCCACCCATCCAGGTCCAGTTGGTGCCGTCGAATTTCCACAGGTCTTCCAGCGGCTGACCGCGCTCGTTGGAGCCGCCATAAATCCAGATATTGCCGGCCTTGTCTTGCCAATGTTGTGCACGGGTACGCGCGGGCGGCAGGTTGGTGGCGGCGGCGACGCCTTTGGTGCCCATCGATACGGTGGTGGGCTGCACAATGCGCGTCCAGGTTGTGCCGTCCAGTCGCCACATATCGTTGTCGACCGCATAGCTAGCATTATTGGTGCCCTGCTTTCCATGCCGCTAAACACCCACAGGTGGTTCTGTTTGTCGATCCAGGTCACCGCCTCGGTACGGGTAGCTGGCCACGCATAGTTGCCGATAGGCTCCGCAAAATTAATCATGACCTGGGTCCAGGTCTTGCCGTCAAAGCGCCACACGTCGTTGTACGTATCGTATGAAAAAAATCGAAACGTCGGCGTTGCCGCCAAACACCCATGCATTGCCTTGGGCGTCGACTGCGACGTTGGCCCCGTAGCGCTGCGTGTAGATACCGCCAATGTCATGCGGATCGCTCATCAACGCCCAGCTGTCATGCAGGGTATCGGTACACGTGACCGCGACATCGGAAATGGGCCGGCTACCCATGGTGCCGTCGCCTTGCGCGACTACGCAGGTTTGCGCTGCGGGCTGGGTTTTAACGTAAATCGAATAGGCACTGCCGGCTGCTTGCATTGCCAAAGAAAAAAAGCTGCTGGCATTGGCGGCAACGTCCACAGTGTTGTCGCCATCAGCCAGTTGCAAGCCGCTGCTGGTCAGGCCGGTCACCGAGCCCCCAACGGCATGATCGCAACTGATGATCGCGCCGTAGGCATCCGCGTTGTTGATCGTGCCGCTGGCATGGCTGATGCTGCATAGCAATCCCGGCGTCTGGCTCTGAATGACCAGGTTATAAACCGCGCCATTGGCTACATTTTGCGGAAACGCAAACTGGTCCGCGCCATCGGGCACTGTAATGGTCTGCCCATTGCTACTTACGCTGACCGCACCGCCCGATAATCCGGTGGCCGTGCCGCCCAGGCGATAGCTGGCCGCACCTGCACCGCTGGACCCCATTGGCCGCGCCGGAATCTCCGCCCCCACCGCCCCCACACGCCGCTAACGCGCTGACTAACGCAGCGCCCAGCGCAAATCGCATCAAGCCCATATCAAAAATCCCTGTTCGTTATGATCGGCCTCGTGAATACCGGGCCGTTGGCCACTTTTGGCGGCCACACATCATACGAATGCAAGGGATGGTACGTAAGGCCAACGTAACGTTGTGTGGCGTTGATACCGAATTCGCGCACCGCGTGCAGGGCCGAAACCGAGCGCGCAGTTCTCATTATTTAAATTGCCTTCGGCAACTATTACCCGGATTTACTTGCTGACGACAATCAATCCGTCGCACAGTATTAGCAGCGATTCTCATTTGCAATTAAGGAAGATTCGCTGCCATGAAGTACCGTCTGCTTGCTGTCGCCTTGTCCTCTTGCTTCCCTTTTAACGCCATGGCCGCGGAACCCTCTCCTGCGGCTGGCACATTGGCGGAGGTGCTGGTCAAGGCGGGCCCTGATACCACGTTCAATGCCTCTACCGTCGGCGTCGGCACTTTTCGGGATCAGGCGGTGGTGGATGTGCCTGCCACCGTTAACGTGATCAATCGGGCGGTGCTGGAGGCGCAGGCGGATGCCACGTTCTACGATGTTTTGCGCAATACGGCCGGGGTGACGCGGCAACAGCTGCCGGGGGAGGTGTTTGATAACCTGGCCATCCGCGGCGTGCGCGTGAATAACAGTACCAACTTTCGTCTGAACGGCGCCTTGCCGCTGTTCAACCTGATGGAAATTCCGCTCGACAATATGGAGCGGCTTGAAGTGCTGAAGGGGGTCTCGGCGCTGTATTACGGTCATACCAGTCCGGCCGGGGTGATCAATCTGGTGACGCGGCGAGCCGGCGCGCAGCCCGTGACCACGCTCGGGTTTAGCGTTAACGACAACGGTGGCGCGTTGGCCAGCGTGGATGTGGGGCGGCGTTGGGGTGAACAACAGCCAGCGGGGCTGCGTATCGTGGCGGCGGGGGGCAGTTTGCAGTCGGCCACCGAGGGCGTGCATGGCAAGAAAAGGATGATCAGCGCCGCGCTGGACTGGAAACCCACCGAGCGCCTGACGCTTAAGGCCGATCTGGAATACGCCCGCAAGCAGATCATCGAACAGGCCAGCATCAATTTGTTGCCCGCCAGAAACGGACGCATCAGCCTGCCGCATCTGCCTGACCCCAAACGCCTGATCGCGCCGGATTGGGCCTGGTTTGATGGTGAGCAGCGTTCCGGTTTGCTGCGGGCCGATTATTCCTTGAATGCGGATTGGGTACTGACGCTGGAAACCGGCGCGGCCCGGCTGGAGCGCGACCGGATCTTTACGGATATGAAGAACTACAACCTGGTCAGCGGCGCGGGCACGTTGGCGGGCAATCGTCGCAATGCCGTGTTCAGCAACACGATGTATCGCGCCGAGGTGTTCGGTAGCCAGGATTGGGGCAGCGTGCGCCACGAGGTGACGTTGGGCGCGGAAGAAATCAGCCTGCATCAGGGTGCGTCGAAGATGGATCGCTTTAGCGCGCGCCAGAATCTGTATAACCCGATTGCGCTGCCGTGGTTGCCTACGACGGGAAGCAGTACCACCGACGCCTTGCATTCCACCGACCTCGGTCTTTATGCGATGGATCGCCTGATTCTCAACAGTCAGTGGCAGGCGATTGCAGGTGTGCGCTACACCCGCTTTGACAGCGAACAGGGCAATTATCGCTACAACCCGCGCCGCTTTACGCCTTCAGCGGCGTTGATCTACAAGTTCACCCCTGTCTTCTCCACCTATGTTTCGTATAGCGAAGGGCTGGAACAGGGTGACCGTGCGCCCGAGACCGCCACCAATGCCACTGTGGCACTGGCACCGGAAATCGCCAAACAGGCCGAGCTAGGGGTGCGCTATATGCCCGCCAGCGGGATGCAGTATTCGGCGTCCTTGTTTGATATTGATCGCGTGGCGAGTTATCTGAACAGCAGCAATACCTTTGTGCAGGACGGGCATGAGCGTAACCAGGGCATCGAGGTTTCTGCGCAAGGCCAGCTCTGGCCCCGGTTTGCGCTGCAGGCATCCGGCCAGATCCTGAAATCGGCATTCCGTGGTGCGTCGGCAGCGCTCAATGGCAAGGTGCCGGAAAACACGCCGCGCTATACCGCCAGCCTGTTCGGGCAATATCAATTCCAGGCGCTAGCGGGGCTGTCGCTGAATGCGGGCGCGTTTTATACCGGGCCGCGGCCGGTGAATGACCTGGATCAGGCGTGGATAGGCGGCTATACCCTGGGCAGCCTGGGCGTGCGCTATGCGGACAAGCTGTTCGGCCAGCCCACCAGCCTGCAACTCAATATCGAGAATCTGACCAACAAGCGCTTCTGGTCCGCTACCGGGGGTAATCGGCTGGGCGTGGGCATGCCGCGTACGGCAATGCTGGCGCTGAAGGTTGATCTATAAGGCAGGCGCTGCCGCTACGCGTCGGGCAGCAAATCGGGCGAGATACTGGCCTTCAGCACGTACTGCACATTGCCGTCACGCATGCGGCGCTGCAGCCACCAGATCGAGGATTTTTTTTACCGGTAAATCCTGCTCCACCCCATGCAGCAACACGCTGACCAGCCTGCCGATGGTGGGCTGGTGGCCGACCAGTAAAGTCACTTCAGATTTGGCTCGGGCCATCCTGCGGCCTTTAGATAATCATTGACGCTGCTGACGTCCGGATTGATGGCGGCATCGATGCGGAAGTCCGCCGTTAGCGCGCTGGCAGTTTGCTGCGCCCGGCGTGCTTCGCTGGTAACCACCGCCAGTTTGTGGCCAGCCAGTTGTCTGGCCAGCCACGCGGCAGTGCGCTCGGCCTGTTGTCGACCATGGCGGGTCAGCTCGCGCTTGAGATCATCGTGATGATCATCGGCTTCGGCGTGCCGCCACAGAATCAGGTCGAGCGTAGCGCCTGGGGTCATGTGCGCGGGCCCGCCTGCAAGTCAGCCAGCAACATGCCCTGCGCTGAACGACGCTTGCCGCTGCGCACGTTCTTGCGCCGATAACGGCCGTCGGACTGCATTTCCCACGCTTGCGCGTTATCGACCAGGAAGGGGCGCAGGCCTTCGCGGATGACGCGTTTCTTGATCTTCGGGTCGAGGATGGGGAAGGCGATTTCGATACGCCGGAACAGATTGCGGCCCATCCAGTCGGCCGAGGACAAGTACAGATCTTCGGCGCCATCGTTATAGAAATAGAACACGCGATGGTGTTCCAGAAAGCGGCCGATGATGGAGCGCACGCGGATATTGTCCGACACGCCCGGTATGCCCGGCCGCAACGCGCACACGCCGCGCACGATCAGGTGAATGGTGACGCCGGCTTGCGAGGCTTCGTACAGCTTTTCAATGACGGTGGGCTCCAGCAGCGCGTTCATCTTGGCGATGACCACGGCTTTTTTTTGCCGGCGCGCGCATGGCTGATTTCGCGGTCCAGCGCTTTCAGCACATTGGCTGCAGCGTAAACGGCGATTGCCACAATTGATAATGATCGCCCGCCAGACCCAGACCGGTCAGCTGCATGAACACGTCGTTCACATCGCTGGTGATTTCGTCGTTGGTGGTCATCAGACCGAAGTCGGTATACAGCTTGGCGGTGCGCGGATGGTAGTTGCCGGTGCCGACGTGGGCGTAGCGGCGCAGTTTGCCTTCCTCGCGCCGCACAATCAGCAGCATCTTGGCGTGAGTCTTATAGCCGTACACGCCGTACACCACGTGCGCGCCAGCGCGTTCCAGCTTGGCGGCCCAGTTGATGTTGGCTTCTTCGTCAAAGCGCGCCATCAGCTCGACCACGGCGGTCACTTCTTTGCCGCGCCGCGCCGCTTCGACCAGCGCATCCATCAAGGCCGAATCCGAGCCAGTGCGGTACACGGTCATCTTGATGGCCACCACGCTCGGGTCGAGCGCGGCTTGCGCCAGCAGGTCGATGACGGGGGTAAAGCTCTGGTACGGGTGGTGCAGCAGGATGTCGCCATGGCGGATGGCGGCAAAGACATCGGGGTTTTTTTGCGCAGTTCGGTCGGCATGCCGGGCATAAACGGCTCGAACTTCAGATCGGGGCGTTCTACCTGATCCGGCACCTGCATCAGGCGCACCAGGTTTACCGGGCCGTTGACGCGATAGACATCGACGTCGTCCAGGCGGAACTGGCTTTTGAGAAAATCCTGCAGATGCATCGGGCAGTTGTCGGCCACTTCCAGCCGCACCGCATTGCCGAACGGGCGTTGCGACAATTCGCCTTCCAGCGCCGCACGCAAATCCTTGATGTCGTCATCGTCCACCGACACATCCGAATCGCGCGTCACGCGGAATTGATAGCAGCCTTTGGCCTGCATGCCGGCAAACAGCTCGTCGACGTGCGCGTGCAGAATCGACGACAGGAATACAAAGCCGTGTTCCACGCCGCTGACGTCCGACGGGATTTTGACAAAGCGCGGCAGAATCCGCGGCGCTTGCACAATGGCGATGCCGGAATTGCGCCCGAACGCATCGCGGCCTTCCAGCTCGACGATAAAGTTGAGCGATTTGTTCAGCACACGCGGAAATGGATGCGACGGGTCGAGCCCGATCGGCGTCAGCACCGGCATCAGTTCGCGGAAGAAGTAATCGCGGATCCACTCGCGTTGCGCGTCGGTCCAGACGGTACGGCGGAAAAAAGTGGATGCCTTCGGCGGCCAACGCCGGCAGGATCATCTGGCCAAACAGGTGGTACTGACGCTCGACCAGATCATGCGCTTCGCGCGTAATCCACTCGAACGCTTGCTGCGGC
This sequence comes from Silvimonas sp. JCM 19000, assembly GCA_001313065.1. The sequence goes on along the minus strand of BBFD01000003.1, from coordinate 25,097 downwards.
GTAATGCCTTCGGGCAGCAAACGCGTGGCGTTGTGGTGCATGTTTTCTTTGAGCCATGCCATGCGCACCTCAAAGAACTCATCGAGGTTGGACGACACAATACAAAGAAATTTAAGACGTTCGAGCAGCGGGTTGCTTTGGTCTTCAGCCTGCGCCAGCACGCGGCGGTTGAACTCCAGTAGACCCAGCTCGCGGTTGAGCATTAATTGATTATCAGCGGGTTTGTAGATCATGGTTTTCACGGCATGGCGGGTTAAGACACATCACGGGCAAGCCCGCGATACGAACGGGCCGTGTGGAAGCGGCCCGCGGTTGCGTGTGCGGCGTGGATCAGTGTTGCGGCGGCACGAAGCCTTGCACGGCATCAGCGCCCGAACCAAAGAAGTAGTTCTCAAGCTGTTGTTGCAGGTACTGCCGCGCGCGCGGATCGGCCAGGCTGAGGCGGTTTTCGTTGATCAGCATGGTTTGATGCTTGATCCAGGCGGCCCATGCTTCTTTCGACACGTTGTCGTACAGACGCTTACCCAGTTCGCCCGGCAGCGGCGGAAAATCCATGCCTTCGGCATCGCGGCCCAGTTTGACGCAGTGTACGGTTCGACTCATTGGTGTTCTCACAATAACGGGGATTGAATGACATCCATATTGCCGCAGCATGACAGCTGTATGCCATCAGGCAATATGCTCAAAATCTGCGTGTCGGGCTGACTTATGCAGCCGCTATGCAGTTTCGGGTAAGCCTGCAAGTATACACGGGCTTGCTAACGGGGCTGTGGCACGGGCCGCGTTGCGGCAAAGTACGACCGATCTATCCGGAGAAAGATGCATGCAACACTGGCCTTATCCCAAATTATTCGCCCACCGCGGCGGCGGCAATCTGGCCCCCGAAAACACCTTGCCGGGGATGCAGAAGGCGCTGGCGCTGCGCTTTTCCGCCGTCGAATTCGATGTGAAGCTGACCGCCGACAACGTCAGCATTGTGATCCACGACGACACGCTGGAACGCACCAGCAACGGCGAAGGCGCGTTGGCCGAGCTTGATTATGAGCAACTGGACGGCATCGACGCCGGCAGCTGGAAAGGCGCGGAATTTGCCGGCACGCCGGTGCCGCGCTTTAGCGATATCGCCAGCTTCTGCATCACCGAATTGATGTTCGCCAACGTCGAAATCAAGCCCTGCCCAGGGCGCGAACAGGAAACCGGCAAGCAGGTGGCGCAAGAGGCGGCGCGCTATTGGCAGCGCGAACGCACCCCGCCGCTGCTGTCGTCATTCAGCGAAGTGGCCTTGCTGGCCGCGCGCAAAGCCGCGCCCGATCTGCCGCGCGGTTTGCTGATTCATGAGTGGGTGGAAGATTGGGGCACACGCTTGCGTGCGCTGGATGCGGTGTCGCTGCATTGCAATCACGAGATACTGACGGCGCAACGGGTGGCGGACATCCATGCGGCGGGCTATCGCGTGCTGGCGTATACCGTCAACGACAAACGCCGCGCGCAGCAGCTGATTGATTGGGGCGTGGATGGATTGTTTACCGATGAGCTGGAAAGCTTGCCCGCAGCCCTGGCGATGGCCAGCGATATATAACCCACACCGCGGATGGTCGGGCTGAACGTATACGGTGGTCATGACCCACCACCCAAGCCGGTTGCAGTCGCAGAAATCCTGGCCTTCCACATTAAGGGTTGGGTACAGGTACAACAACGCCGAGTTGGCTTAAGCATCTGAAACAACTTCTCATAATTGGCGATCACCAACACCATTTTCACCGGCCCGTGGCAATGCGTCAGCTTGATGGGCCGCGCCCGGCCCGGTCATGAAATTGCGACAGCAAGCCCAGCGCCGACGAGTCGAGATAATCCACATCGGCCAGATCCACGCAGAAATCGCTGACGCCGTGCAAAGCCAGCACCGCCGTCATCATCTGTTTAAAGTCGCGGTGGTCGGCGGCGGTGAAATTGCCCATCAGCCGGATCACCACCGTGTTGGACACCAAATGCCAATCGATCTGCATCGCAAGCCCCCTTGCCGCCGCTGTAGGTTTTGTTTGTTGCCGTCAAACAAAGCGTAGGCGCGCGGCCCTGACTACAACAGCCAGGACCGCTCCGGGGGTATGGCGGGATTGACGCTTAGTCGGCGCTCACCGCAAAGAAATCCACGCGGCCAAAGGGGCTGACCTTATAGCCCGACACATTGGCGCGCGTAATCGCATATGCCGTCGGGTAAGCCAGCGGCACCCACGGCGCGGCTTCAAAGATGATCTTTTGCGCGTCGTGGTACATCTTCGTGCGTTGCGCCACATCGCTGGTGCGCTTGCCGTCGGTAATCAGCTTGTCCAGTTGCGCATCGCAGAAGCGGCCAAAGTTGGTGCCGGATTGCACCGCGGCGCAGCTGAATTGCGGCGTGAGAAAGTTATCCGGATCGCCGTTATCGCCCGACCAGCCCATAAACAGCAAATCGTGCTCGCCCGCTTTGCCGCGTTTGATCAGCTCGCCCCATTCAATGGTCTTGATGGTGGCTTTAATGCCCACTTTGGCCAGATCGGTCTGCAGCAATTCAGCGCCTGCTTTCGGGTTGGGATTAAGCGTGCTGCCGGTGGGGCGCGTCCAGATGGTAGTTTCAAAGCCATTGGGCAGGCCGGCTTTCTTGAGCAGTTCTTTGGCTTTTTTCCGGATCGTATTTGTAATCGCCCAGGTCTTTGGCAAAGCTCCAGGTATTGGGCGGATACGGGCGGCTGGCGTTTTGCGCCGTCCCTTCAAACACGGTCTTCAGATAGGTATTGCTATCAAACGCCGCATTAATGGCCTGGCGCACCAGCGGATTATCCAGCGGCTTGTGCTGGGTATTGATCGCCACGAAGGCGGTCATAAAGGCGTGGTTTTCTACCACTTTCAGATTCTTGTCGCTGCGCGCTGCTTGCACATCCAGCGGCTTGGGCGACAACGCCACCTGGCATTCATTGGCTTTGATGCGCTGCAGCCGCACATTGGCGTCTGGCGTAATCGCGTAGATCAGCTTGTCTGCTTTGGCTTTGCCGCCAAAGTAATTGGGATTGGCGTCATAGCGGATGACCGCGTCTTTCTGGAACGAGCGCAATACAAACGGGCCGGTGCCGACGGGTTTGCTATTGAAATCGGCGGCCTTGGCCGGCGTGAGTTTGTCCGCATATTCCGCCGAATAGATGGAAGCAAAACCCATGGTCAGCGTTTGCAAAAAAAACGTTGCATCGGGGTAATTCAATTGAAACTGAATCGTGTAATCGTCGACCTTCTTCACGCCTTTAACCAGCTTGGGCAATTGCATGGATTGCACGGTGGGGTAGCCATTGGCGGAGGTTTTAAACCAGGCATGCTGCGGGTTGAGCACGCGCTCAAAGGTAAACACCACGTCATCGGCATTCAGCGCGCGCGTGGGTTTAAACCATTCGGTAGCGCCAAATTGCACGTTATGGCGCAGGTTGAAGGTGTAGGTAAGACCGTCTTCGCTAACCGACCATTTTTCGGCCAGGCTGGGAACGACCTTGCTGGCGCTGGCGTCATAGTCGACCAGACGGTTGAACAAGACATCGGCCGAGGCATTGGTGGTAACCAACGAATAATATTGAACCACGTCAAAGCCTTCGGGATTGGCGTCGGTGCATACTGCCAGCGGTTTGGCCAGCACGGTCAGGGGCAGCATGGCGGCCAGCGCCGCGATCATTGTTGTTGTGCGCATGCGAGAAGCTCTCCGGGGCAAGTTCTGATTTTTTTCAGCCGCGTAGCCTAACCTGGCACTGCGGCAGCGCTAAAGAATGGTTGTGAACAAGAATATGCCACGAACATGATGGCGCGGGCGTAGGCGTATGGCGCATCTGGCCGCTCCAGGCCTTGTCAGCTGCCGTTGGTACTGCTATGCCGCAGGCATAAATACCACCAGCGCGGCGGGCAAAACAGGTAAGGTTGTGGCCGGTTTATGAGTTTTGATTTTGAGGATACGTATGTATCGCGGGGAACGTTTTAACGGATATAGCCACCTGGTCGGCGCCATTCTTTCGGTCATCGGCCTGGTGGTGTTAGTGGTGTATTCCAGCATTTATAGCGACGCCTGGAAAATCGTCAGCACCGCCATTTATGGCGCGACGTTGGTGTTGCTTTATACGATTTCGACGCTGTACCACAGCCTGCGTGGTCCGGCCAAAGCGGTGTTCCAACGGCTGGATCATTGCGCTATTTATTTATTGATTGCCGGCAGCTACACGCCGTTTGCGCTGGTCACTTTGCGCGGGCCCTGGGGCTGGACGCTATTTGGCGTTAACTGGCTTTGGCCGTCATCGGTATCGTGCAGGAGTTGTGGATAGGCAAACGCACGCGGCTGTTTTCCATGCTGATCTACGTGCTGATGGGCTGGCTGGTGGTGTTTGCGTTTAAACCGCTGATGGCCGCCTTGCCGCCCGCAGGCTTGTATTGGTTAGCCGCTGGTGGCGTGGTGTATACGGTGGGGATCGTGTTCTTTTTTTTGTTCGACGAAAAGGTCAAACACTTTCACGGCATCTGGCATTTGTTTGTGCTGGCCGGCAGCGCCTGCCAATTCGTCAGCATCTTTGGCTACGTTAAATAAGCCGCCTGCGCCGATCAGCATAGACACCAATCAAGGACGCTTGTCATTGCCGTGCAGCCCGTCCACTTTTGCTCGAAAGTGGACCGCCAGACCGGGCTAATCAAACAGTCAGGGCCCAGCTCAACGCATCCGGGTTGGAACGCCTCGTGGCTTCATTGCATGACCAGCGCAGAATGGCATGACACAGCGATGAAGTCGGAGTGGACTCTTTCAAAATCGGGTCCACTGGCGACTAAAAGCCTGCAGCCTCAATCACACTGCCTGATGCCTCTGTTTTCTCACCGACCTGTACCCGCCACTGCAGCTCATGAATGCTTTTTTTATGGCGGGAGGAACCAGGGATTTAATGATCCCGTTCAAGCGCGGAAAATATGCCCAGAAAGCATGGTGTTGGTTGAGTTCCAGCTTTGGTATCTCTAATCCCAACTGAAGCTGCAAATCCAGATCAAGAAAACCGAGTCCGTAAGCCGCACGATATGCATGCGTGACTGCGGCACCCGGAGGGCGGCCCGCAACCTCGAGAAATACAGGCTGTCCATCGACCATAAATATTTCCATATGGGTCGAGATATCTGTTGCGCCCAACGCTTGCAAAGCGCGACAAGCAAAATCGCGGAGCATCTCGGATCGAGGGTCTTGGTCGGGTATCGTCACGCTTCCAAGAACTTTGCCATCCAGATATTCCGCGTTGGGGCACGAATACGCGCACACCGCCTGAAATTTGATTTCGCCCTTCTGCAAAATCGTATCAACGTGGAAAAGCTCGCCAGACAGGAAGGTTTCGGCTTGAACCCGGCCCAAACGACCTCCCCACTGTCGCTGCCAGGTTGCCAAGTCCTCTGGCCCCGAATTTTCATTACCCCGACACTCGCAGCAGCATCAACGGGCTTGATCACAAAACCGGGACCAAATCTGGCGGCGAGTTCCGAATATGAACGCCCCTGTTCATTCAAGCTAGCCAGCTCAATCTCAGCGTGCTTCGGGACTGCTAAACCGGCTTGTTGCAAGACGCTCTTCATCGCCACCTTGTCACGGAAGCGGAACAATTCGCCGTCATCGGGACCGTTGAGGTGGTATCTACGGCGTAGTTGACCAACAGTCAGGAGATTTAACTCATCGCAGCAAATCAAACGCAACTCGCGTTCCGGATAGGTTGACCGTTCTCGCTCTATCAGCTCGGCCAGCGCACTGGGTTCGAGTACGCCCGACAATCCATAGCCATCGTTCGCAGGCAACACATGCAGCTCGTCAACCAGCCTTCCAGTGCGCGGGGCAAACCAGTGCCGGGTGTTGGCACAGCAACGACTACACGAAGATCACATTTCTGACGCAGCGATTGCAACAGCTCAATTGAATAATAATCGGCATAGCGCAATGTCACGAATAGTGCAGTAATGATAGGCATAAGACCCTTAGATCTGACTTGGGGAGAGCCGGGACTTGCGTTCCGAAAGCCCAAATCCACCAAGCAGTAGCAGACTGACAGTAATGATAAAAAAATGCCGGCTGCCAGAGTCGACAACATAAGCCCAACGGGTTCACCCGCCCATATACGGTGAACCCACTGACCAGGTGTACTGGCACCAAGCCACGGCTCAAATATGCCTTTTTTTGCAACGGAATTGCAGTAAGCAACGCAAGTGGGGGCGTGCTGAATGCGAGGATCGAGCGAGCCGAAATCACCCGTCCCTGAAGTTCATAGGGCACGTTGCGTTGCCAAATGGTTTGGTTGGCTGCCGCAGCGAATGAAGCGGTCGCTCCCATCGTCAGCGTACAGACACTCATCACCAGCACACTGGATGAAGCGCCCAAACAAGCCACTGCAATACTTTCGATGCCGACCCCGACCAGTAAAGTCGTTTCTGCGCACAATGAACGAGAGAAATGCCCAAACAATCGTCCGCCGGTCAAGGTGCCCAATCCCATTGTTGCGATACAGATCGACAAACCTGTTGGATTGGTCAGCGAAAGAATGTAGGGCACTTGCATGGTCGTTATGATCGCAAAGCCGCAATTAATCGCGGCGAAAAAACCCCAGCAACCCAAGCAAAGGTGGTTTGGTTAACAGCCATTTGAAGGCAAAGCGCACGCCACCTGACACCTTGCGCTGAACAGCGGTTAATCCTTCCAGTGCAGGGTTGTGCACAAGCGAGCGAATCAACGCGATCGACACCAGAAAAGTGGCGATATCAATGGCAAAGATGCCTTGCATGCCAATGCTGGCGACAGCCGCTGCCCCAAGCAACGGCCCTGCCACAACTGTGGCAGAACGCAGGATTCAAGTAAACCGTTGATTTGTCCCAGGTCCTCTTTGGGGGTTAACGCCGTGATTGAGGACTGGATTGCGGGCCAGCGGAACGCATCGGCTGCAGTCATTAAAACGATAGTGGCACCGATCAATGGGACTGAAAGACGACCGCAAAGCAACGCCAGGAAACTGGCCAATATAACCGTCAACGCCGCGTACTCGGTGATGAGCAGGGTCTTGCCTTTATGGCTGGCATCTACCCGCGCTCCGGCCCAGGGACCGATCAATAGCGTCGTCAACGCGGCCAGGAAAGCCAGCAAAACAAAGCTACGATATGACCCGGTTGTCTGGTAAACCCATATATCAAGAGCAAAGGTGGTAAGGCGAGATCCAATTGCGCTGATCGAGCGTGCCATTACCATGCGCTTGACTGACCGGAGTGTGGTCTGGGACTGATCACTCATAGCTGACCCTCAACGCTGAGGGCGGTGCCCATTCGGGCCCCGCGCCCAAGATTGATAACGGGGGTCCCTTCATGTAAATCCATCTCGCGTAGAAAATAGCCCGCGGGTTGGTACCCGAGAGTCATTGCACCCAGGCTAGCAGTCGAATGCAAAGTCGCTTCCGCGATATTTGGGTAGGCTAACGGCAGGTCTACTTTTTTTGCTGCACGATATATACAGCGGCCTCTTCGGCTGCAGCCCGTAGAAGTGCTTCCCACTCCTGCCTGGAGACATCGCTGCCCACCACTACCCTATCTCCACCAAATGACGAAGCAGGCTTCAGGATAAGGTGTTCCCGCTGTAGCAAAGCATCGTCTATCGCTTCGGCGGTGAGTTTATAAGTGACGGGTACCATTTTCTTTATCAACGCAAGTTCCTGCGCCGTATAGAAATGGGCATATTTCTGGGCCGACAGGAGTTCCAGGTTGGTTTTGTTATCAAACAGGATGGTCGCGGGGTGACCAGGGAACACAACCTGATGCTGCAGCCATGCCGAACGTAAACCTTTGAAAACACTGGCAGGGACTTCGTTTTTACGCAATTCAGCGTAAGTGAACATGGGATAAATCAGGTCAATGCGCTGGTCCCCTGCAAACACCCCAGCGTCTGTAACTTGTAAATCCTGAAGTAATCCAGTCTGGGCCTTTGCTCCGCCCAATATGACTGCATCAATAAAATCTTGATGATATGGAAGTGGCGACGCCAATTCGCGCGGGTTGACCAGTGCAACATAAATAAAAGGTTGTTTCTCGCAGGTCTCGGGCAATAAGGCGCGGATCACCCGATGCCATATCTGCATCATGGGCGTATAAACCAACGAAACACCCTGTGCCGTCATATGCCTGGCAAACGAACTTTCCTGGACCGAACGCGCGATCCGATCGCATGACCCTAGTCCACCCAATGCAGTCCCGACATTCATTTCAACAACGTACGCGCCAGTTTGGGCCAGTAACACGTCGGGGCGTGCAAACAACATGGCCTGATCCAGTGCAGTGTTGTCGGACCATGCCAACACCAGATCCCTTTCGCTGTCGCTGACTCCTTGAAAATCGAGCATGCGTGCGACGTCGCCATCAAACAGACGTTCTGGCAGGCTACGCACCACTCGTAAAAGCGCGGCGATGTCAGCACCTAGTTCATCCAGGAACACCTGGTCAAACAAAGGAGGCAAATAGGCAATCCCTGGATAGCGTTCATGGGATTGCAGAAAAGGCCGTTGGAATTCTGCACGTAACGCTGCACCCGTGTCTGCCTGCGCGGCCAACCAGGAATTCCAGAGATCGGATTGAAAAGGGCTCAGTATTTGCATGACTGGGGCGTCCATCCGCTCAAGCAACAATCGCTGCGTGGATTTGCTCGCGAGCTTGCCAGTAAAGCGTTGTAACGGCATCTCGGGTCTGACCCCGGCAGAAAATATAACCAATGGTATCGACCCAGGTCGCAGGTGCCGGTACTTCACTACCAGGTTGGGTGAAGAGTTTCCACTGGAGCTCCGCTATCTCTGAGTCAGGTAGCCCATGGAAAACACCTGCACGACGGGGAATACGCGCGACCAATGTATATTCAACGGGCTCAATCTGGCTCTGACTCGGCAAGTTGCCCAGCAGCGCGCGCAAATGACAGGCATCCGGCTGCTACCAAAAAAAAGGCGCCACAGCAGCTCAAAGACCTGGCCGCCCCCGGTACGACTGGCCGCCTCATTCAGGCTGAATCCTGCCGGCGTTTCCCAGATTTCAATATGGAATGCGAATATCGCGCCTTCCCCCAGGACCGTCAGAGTCTGACGAGCAAAATCTCTTAGTGGTGCCCAGACAGGATCATACGGAGCAGATTGAGACTGCCTGACAACGGGTATTGGTCAACCTCGGGGTTGAAGGCGTGATGTTGTTTTAATCCGACGTACTCGTTGGCGAAAAAAAACTGGAAATCGCTTCCATTCCAGATGCCGTCTGCATGAAACATGCGCCCGGTCATGAATTCTTCAGCGATCAAGTCGAGGCCCTGATCCCAATCGAGTTCCGACGCTGCAGCCTGGCATAGGTTGACCAGATCCACGGGGGCGTGCAGCACCTTGAAACCCACGCCGCCGGCCTTGCGCCGGGGTTTTACGATCAGAGGATAGCCAAACTGGCTGGCTGCCATCGCAAGCTCTGTGGCGTTGTCTGCGGACATGAAGTTCGGCGTGCGTACCTTTGCCGCACGCGCACGTTCTTTCATGAACAGTTTGTCCCGGAAACCCTCAGCAGTATGCGCGGACATGCCGGATAGGCCTGCCTGCTCACGGACTCTGGCTGCTCGCAACAAATCAAACTCGCGAAGTGCCAGTACATGCGAGATCCGCTTGCTTTGCGCTACGGTCAACGCCTGAAGTTCTACTTCCGGGTTAGAAAAATAATGATCAAACGCATGCACACGGATATCTGTGCGTTGAGCCGCAATGGGCAACAGTGCTGCACAGGCAGTACTGGTAAACAGGTCCATTGATTCGAAGCCCTCTAGCGCATCCAGAATGGCTGGTAGCGTCATCTGTATGGCCTCCGGAACGAAGGTTGCTTCAAAGAGAATGAGATTCGAGCCTGGCATGTTAGGGTTCCTGAGACACAAACAGATCTTGCGTTGCTGGATCTATGGGCAAGCTCGCCGCCGACGCGCGCCATGTCCGTATGAAGGTATCAATATGGCGCGCAATACAAAGCGGCTGTTCCAGTGGCGCGTAATGAGTAGCGCCAGTTAAAAGATGACACTCCGATCGTGCTGCATGGCGACTCACTGCAACCGATTGCGCTGGGTCGACCAAAGTATCATCTGCTCCCGCAATGAACAGGAGCGGGGTGGTGACGTTTTGCAGTAGTGGGCGCACATCTTTCAGTGCGAAATCGGATATCAGCGTCAGGTAGTTATGCAGCTGCGTTTGTCCGTTCAGTCGGTCCAGACGCAGTACCTGGCCAGTGGGGTTTTGCGCCGGGCGAAATAAAATCTCGGCAAGCTCGCGACCCCAGTTGAGCTGCAAATCTTCAATCAGGGCGGATGTGGGGCGTTCGGCCCGGTCTTCGATCAGTCGCAATATCTGACGTAACAGCCCAGGGTCTACCGGTTTGTGCTTGCCGAGCCGGGCCAGGACTGGCGCAAAGCGTTGCCGGGTGCGCTGCGCTCCATCGAAAAAACGCGCCATTCAGCATGCAAGCCGCCAGATCGGTACGCCTGGTGTGCTGGGCAAGCAATGCACTTGCCAACTTGGCTCCGGCGCTATAGCCAAAAGCATTGTTGGTCCTGGCAATGCGTGTAACTGCGCTTGCATTTGTTCAACCAGGGTAGCAAAGGTCGCCGGTGCCGCTGTGCTGTTGCCGAGCCCGCAATAGCTCGGGATTAACCAGCTATAACGGTGATCCAGTGCGTTGCTGATCGGAACAAAAAAACGCAGCCGGCATGGCCGGTGCATTGAGCGCCAAAATAGTGGCCAGCCAGATTCCCCTTGGGAATAGAGTGCGGAACCGACTCCCTCGGAGAACTGGACCTGCCATGCTCTTCGTGAGGCAGGCATCGAAGCGGCAAGCTCAGAGAACACGGTGGGCATCCATTACGCCCAAAGCGAGTCTGGACTGCATGCTTGCAACCGGGGTCACCGGGCCAGTCATTTCAACCTGCATATCATCCCGGATGACTACTGCAAGCTGTCCACCCGGCATGTTCAATGTGATAGTCCGGTCACAAAGTCCCAGCCGGAACGCTACGCTGGCGGCGGCGCAACTGCTACTGCCAGAGGCCAGCGTATAGCCTGCACCTCGTTCCCATATCCATAGCTTCAGGGTGTTGCGATCGGCCACCTGAACAAACTGAACGTTGGTCCGGCCAGGAAACAAGGGTGATGTTCCAGGGTTGCCCCCCACTTTTTTAGCCATTGCCTCACCGTCCACATCGGCCGCGATCAGAATCACGCAATGAGGATTACCCATAGATACGCAATTTATGCGCAGGGTAATGCCGTCCAGCTCCAGTGGGTAATCAAGTACTTCTGGATGAGGCAAGTTGACCGGAATCTGCGCCGTGGCAAATTGGGCCTGCCCCATCTCAACGGTTACAGTTTCAGGTGGGTTCCACACACGGCATATAACGACCCCACCACGGGTGCTGACCTTGAAAGGTTCATGCCCAACCAGCCCCTCATCAAACAAAAAACCGCGCAAAAAATGCGTAGCCCGTTGCCGCTTTTCTCTGCCTCGGAGCCGTCCGGGTTCAAAATCCGCAGGTCAAAAAACATCCCCGTGGCGTTTCCCGTTCAGGAGGATGCCGTCGCTACCAAGGCCTGTATGACGATTACAGAGTTGTTGAATGCTCGCGACATCCGGAACCTCCGTGGCGTGCGTGACTAAATAATCGTTGCCAAGTGCGTGATACTTTTCAAATTTCTCAAACATGATTTTCGTCAGTTAAATATGTTTAATCGAATTGAGGAGTTAGCTGACTCAGGCGTCCATCCAGCTCGGCAAGCACAATGTCAGGCTCGCCCCGGAACGCTACAGAGAAACGCAGCATCGGTTTATTGCGCACCTGCCAGGGGATCGCGATAACGCCAGCTTGCCTGGCCAGCGTCTGCGCAGCGACTAATGCATCCAGTAGCACCGGCCCGTTGCTGGTCCAGCGCTGAGGTGCGCGGCAGAAAACAAAAAAAAGTCGCTTTGGGGAGCTCGGCAGCAAATCCATGTTTGCGTAAAACAGCCACCAGACCTTGCAGTCGGGCCTCGGTTTCCGCACGGAGCCGCTGGGCATAGTCCATATCCCGCAATGCAGTCAGTACCGCCCCTTGTAACAAGCGCGGAGATCCTGAACCGTACACACTCGCAAGTTGCCGCAGCCGCTTCACAACTGTATGAGCACCGACCACAAATCCGAGGCGCCAGCCGGGTATCTGGAATGCCTTGGAGAAGGTATGCACTTCAAGGGCGATCTCATGAGCGCCTTCAATATCGAATGGCGATGTTCTGTCTGCTTCGTTGAACACGAAGGGGGCATAGGCAGCATCGTTGATGAGAAGGATCTGGTGACGGCTGCATAGCGTAACCAGGCGCTGCCATTGCGAACGATTCAACAACGAGCCCGTTGGATTATTCGGGAAGTTCACCAGCAATAAATGAACCTGATCCAACGCCTCTGGTGTCAAGGACTCCAACTGCGCTAACAAGTCGGCCCCCTCGGCAAACGGGATACGTTGAACGAATGCCCCCGCTTGCTCCGCTTGGGTGGCAAATGCTTCATAGCCCGGATCGGTCACCAGCACATGGTCCCCTGGTTCGACCAGGCCACGCGCCAACAAGGCCAGTGCCCCTTTCGCGCCATCGGTGGCCACAACATCCAGTTCTTCCGCACGTACCCCGGGTGCCAATGTGCTCAGGTATTGCAGGGTCGCCGCCTCGAACTCCGGCTGATCATAAAATGTGTAGCCATGCAGCGTCGGGCTGTCCTCCACGCTACGCACATAATCCAGCAGCGCGGCGGGGGGGGCTGGTATAGGCATCTGCCACCCCGAAGTCCAGCAATGGCCCCCCCACCCACGCCTTGCGTGCGGCACTAACCCAGGCAAAACGCTCAAGGTAGCCATGCGAAGGTGGGCGACGTTCCAGCGTTCGCGTAAGAAGCGTTGATAAACTCATTCCAATGCAGCTCTGGACGGTGGAACAAAGTCGTTAAGGTTAGTTATGTGCGCTGTCCCCATAAAGCCGTCGTCGGCACTGTATCCAACGCAAGTTTCCAGCGTGTCACTCGTTTGGTCATAGATATAGATATGCGTATTCGAGACCAGAATCACGAAACGCCCATCATCCGAGGTCTCAATCCACAAGGGCATATGCGGCTGAAGAACGCAAAAGTGCAATTGGCCTGAGACATCGATTGGAGGATGTTCAAATAGCGTAATTGCTTTGATCAGACTGAAATCACTGTCTCTGAACAAATAGAATTTGTCGGGGTAGACCGTGACAGCTACCCGTGCTTCGTCACCATAACGAAAGACCTTATGGGACGTAACGCGCAAGAACTCGGAGGTAGTCCGAACCTCGTCGTAGTAAACCTTGTCACCTTCCACATGCCCCTTGATCAATGCACCTGCGCCATGCAACAACAAACGGCCATGGGTCTTTGATAAGTTGTGACAGGACAGATAGAACTGATCAGGGTTGGTCAGTGAAAATTCTATGTGCTGGAGTAGCCCAAGGGGGGCGGGTAACTTCACCGGTCTGGTCATTTAAATTCAGCCGGTATAGCTGTGCCTGGTGTAATCCGGCCTCGCGATAGGCTTGCCAATCCGACTGGTTTGAAAAGGGATTACCTTGATTTGGCGGCGCCGCGCCGGGGGCGACCAAAGGAAACTCAGTCAGAATCAAATAGTCAGAATCGCCACAAGTACGAACTTCATGGATGGCCTCGTTGGTTTTTTTAGCGCAAACACCTCCTCCGGTGGAGAGGTCAAATCAACGTCACAAGCCAGAATTCGGGTATCCAGTTCCTGGACGCCGTCAGCGTATCGCAGCGCGCGGTCATGCAAACTGGTGCTGGCAAAATACAGAGTGTCAGCTGCGCTATTCAGTGAATTGGTAGCGGAAAGCATTACCGGCCGGAATGTTGCATCCGGATAGGCACCAATTTGCTGTTGTTCAAAATCAATCACACGCATGTAACTGGTGTTGTGCATAGCAACGACCACCCGCCCATCTGCAACGCTTAACGCTTCGTGTGGCTGGATGAAATTGGGGAGTAGCGCTTCGTGTGTCAGAACACCATAAGGCAATGCGTCCAGCGGTAAATGCTGCTCCAGCCATGCTTGCATCTGCTGCGAGTAGCCCGAATCCAGCACAAGACACAAACGCGTCAAACGGGCACCGAAATCGATCAAATAGTAGGCTTCGTGCCCTTGGGCGAGCCCCGCTACCAAAATGCGTCCGGTACAGCCTGTCGGGATAGGCCAGTTATCAGGGAATGGCCTGACCACAAAATGGCTTTGACTCATGAGGCACCTGAGCCGCACGCACGATTGCAACACCTTCTATCTCAACAAGTAGTTCGTCACGACACACATGCGCCACGCTGTAGACAACGGGAATACCTCTGGGCAAGTGTTCGCTGCACAGTGCTTTCACTGCTGGCAGTAACCCTTCGGTTTTCACATACACCACACAGCTACACAAAAGCTGCAACGCAGCGGCGTCGTCGTTGAGTGCTTGATTTGCGCCGCGAATTACAGCCGCAACGTTAGAAAAGGTTTGCTGGACCTGGCCTTTGATATCTCCTGGATGAACACTTTCTGAATCAATAATGCTGGCTGTCCCTGATATCAGCACTAGCGCCTGATCCTCGATCTGGACCGCCATCCCGCGTGAAAAAAAGTGGCGCTGATGTCGAGATCGCTGAGGGATAAGACCACGCACTCGTCTGATATCGATTTTCCACCGGGATCACCGTGGCGCAAGCGCTGGCAACAGCCAACGAAGTCAAGCCAAGGCCACTCAGGCTCCCGATACCCGTGCTTGCTGGATAGCGATGGGCGGACCAATGGTTGAATGCGTTTTTTACGACCTCGATTGACATCTTGATAGTGCCCGAATGCCGGCTCTCCGCCTCAATTTGACCAATGTAGATCCAGGTACGAACCCACTGGGCAAATCCGAAACCTGCGGCGCGTAGATCTGCCTCCACGGACTGGAATGCAGATTCGGTCAGCGCTTCCAGCGCATATTCTGCGTGCGATTCACTCTGCCAGCCTGCAATCGCCCACTCCAGTTCCGGCTGGCGCAATATATGGCACGCGCCCTGACGCAATCGGCCCACTTGCTCACCTTCAATGACCCAGATCAGCGCGGCGAGCTCTCCAGACCCGTGATACGGTTGCGCAACGCATTCGATCGCAGCAAGGGGGAGGTCATAGACTCCAGCCAGGCGGGCTCGAGTTGCTTGTAAACATGCCATCTCCGCGCAATAAAGCGAGATTTTTAAAATTGAACTTTGTTGCGGCACGGGCAATTCGGGATGCTGGGCTGCAATGCGGGTGTCCAGTTCGGCCAGGACAAATCGATGATGGACACTGCCAAACGGTACGCGATGTTCATGTACAACACGCCACGTCGAGTCATTTGTTGACTTGAGTACAAGCTGCGAGTCCTGAGTCGAAATCATGTTTTGGTATCCCGAATTAGCGGTCCGTAATAGCCAGGCTAGCGAGCAAGCGTTGCCGATCAATTTTGCCGGTAGGTGACAGGGGAATTTGCTGAACATTGACGATGCGATCGGGCAAACGCTCTCGCGGCAATCGGCTTGGCACCATGCAACCAACTCGGGCGTGGCCACATCTCCGACCACAAATGCAATGACCCGCTCTGTCATTCCTTGCGTATCAACCCACGGCAGCACAGCGACATCGTCCACCTGGCTACACGCAGCCAGAACCCGTTCCAGTTCTTGAGGGAAAATCCGAACACCTGCCCGCTTGATCATGTCGTTGGTCCGACCCAGCAGGGTTAGCTCGCCATCGGCGTTGATGTACCCGGTATCGCCAGTTGCATACCAACCCTGAGTAGGGGCGTCTCCGAGGTAACCGAGCATCCGGCCAGGACTAAGCACTTCTACGGCCCCACTTTCCCCCGTTACTTGCGGATGACCACTTTCGTTGCGTACCCGGATCTGCACGTAAGGGAACGCTTTGCCACAGGGGATATCCGTGCTTTTTTATGTGTTCCGGACTCAGATGGATACGACACAAGCCACCGGATATTTCCGTAACACCAAACCGGTTCGTCAAAACCAGGTGCGGGCAATGCTTCCAGAGCCGTTCCAGCAAAGTTGGCGTTATGCGCCCTCCCGCCATGCCGCAACGCTCGAGCAAGGGCAGGCCCCGGCTTGCCAAGCGGCCACTACGTACCAGTACTTCATAGACAGCCGGGGGGGCTTCAAGGACCTGAATACGGTGCTTTGCCAATTTCTCAAAGAGTTCGTCGGGGAGGCCGAACCCCTTGTCCAATATGAGCGTCCCGCCCATATACAAAAAAACTCAAAAGCTTGAGTTCTTCCGTAGCTGTTGCACAACGGCAGGCCGAGAAAAAAATGCGGCGCCCTTCATGCTCAGCAAGATGGGGGCTGGACAGCACCGTTGCAGAGAACCCCTCCGCGGTGAGCAGGACCCCCTTGGGGCGTCCTGTGGAACCTGAGGTGAACTGAATCGTGAAGACACCCAGCCGGTGCAGTTCGGCGAGAGGATCAGGTTGTACATTGGCAAATCTGGCAGCGAAACGTGCTTCGGTGCCTTCGCGTAAAACCTGTGCTTCTGCGAGTGTTAATGCTGCACACACCCCTGCGCCGCCCTCATGGATGACGAGACATGGCAGGGTCTGTGCCATGATTCCTGCAATCACATCATGGGATTCGTCAGGTGAAACGGAGATGTCTATTGCGCCTATGGACATTACCGCCAGCACGTTGACCAAATGCCAGGCATCGTTACCCTGAGCCAAGATGACACGACTACCGGCAGCCACGCCCTGTTCGAGCAGCCAGGCCGCCTGATCTGCGACAGCAGTAGCGAGCTGGGCGTAGGTAAATTGAATTGTTGCGGTCTCAATGGCCACGCGCGATGGATTGAGCGTGGCATGCCGCAACAGCGCTTTCACCAGCTGAGTCATTGTCCCACCAGCGCCAAAGGCATCGATGTGCCGGCCAGTTGCGGACGCGGCATCGCAGCGCGGGCAAAGTCGTCAATCAACCAATGAACAAGAGACTCGCCGCCGCGAGTGAGCTCAATCCGGTCATCGACATGTTGAACCAGACCTTGCCTTGCAGCGTCCCGGAAGAAATCGAGCACCACCTCAGGATTCCCCGGGTATTCCTGCTGCAAATGCTCCGCTGACAATCCGCGGAAAGCGCGCAAATGCCGCATGAAACGGACCATGAACTGGCCGTAGTGATCAAAGTCGACTTGCCTGGCTACCGGCAGGTCGCCGCGCTCAACCCGCTGCGCCCACCCCTCCAGCGACTCATCATTTTGCATCCAGTAGCGCGACGAGGTGCTGAAAGCCCCTTGCCCAAAACCGAAATACGGTACGACTTTGCCCCATTGGCGAACCATGTTTGACCAGGGCGCAACTTGTTGCTGCGCGTTAGCTTTGACGAACCATCCCAAGGGGTTCTCGGTATAGCCGGCGGCCTCAAGCATGGCCTTTCCAAAAAAAGTACTGATGGCGAGCAGTACGCTCATCAATTGCCGCCCAAGGTTCGGTCGAGCCTTGCTCATGGCTGAGCGTGCCAGCAAACAACTCGGTTCGGTAATACGTGATGGAAGGAACTTCCATCGAGATAAGGTCAGAGAGCGTGCCATGCAGATGAGCCAAGGTCTGGCCACGCATGCCATACATGATGTCCGCATTAACCAGATCAAATCGTTCCAGCGTGTGGCCCAGCTTTTCCAGCATTCGTTCACGGTCCAGAATTCGACCTTCACGTTTACGCAAATCAGTATCCGTGGTCTGGATACCCAAACTGATCCGGTTTGCCCGTGAACGCAACGCATCAAGCTTGCGTGGATTAAGCGTGGCAGGGCTTGCTTCGCAGGTCACCACGGCGCTACTGGCTAATTTCAGGTGTTTAAGCACACCGTCGAGGTATGCACACAAGGAATCGGTATCAAGAACCGTAGGTGTGCCACCACCAAAATAGGCGCTATTTACGGTATGCGCGAACAGACCCGTGTTTTGATAGTTCTCTACTTCCTTGTGTACCAGCCGCGCATACTCGCGCTTCGTATCCACCGAAGGGTTGCGAGCGTAGGCAAGATCACAGAACGAACAGGTTTGTACGCACCAGGGAACCCCGGCATAAACGGCAATTGCTTGATCGGCCTCAAGCCGTCTGCGATTGCGGACCGAACCGCGTGTTGCTGTGCCGGTTGGGCTTTCAACAAGCGGCTGGCCATCAAGCGCAGATTGTCAAAACGGAAACTGAAGGCGTTGCGGCCGTTCCACCAGTCTTGATCGAGCTGCGCATACTGCTTTGCCATTTCTTCCGTTGCATGCGCTTCCAGTGAATCCAGAGACAACATTGAATCGCGGGTCATGAGCGTGTTCCTGAAGGCTTTGCATTAAATGCTTAATGCGTCGGCGGAGTGCAGTTTGATCGGGGAGTGCAATTTGACGTAGCCGTTTTCGAGAATCCGGCCGAACACGCCGCCCCGAAAATCGGGCTCCAGCACTTCATAAAGTCGTTCATGGATATCGAGCATCCGCGCACAGGGTTCCAGTTCTTCCAGGATTTCAACCAGGGCATCACCCAAACGAACCTGCTTTCCCACCAGACTGCGCAAATCAATACCTTGAGTCAGAAAATTGGCGCGACGTTCGTACCAGGGTAGCTCCACCCCGAGTTCCGCCTGGACCTGTGCCCATTTTTTCCGACTCAATCAAGGTAACCTGGCGGAAACCTTTGCCAGTAACGACCCCGTCCAGACCAATATTCTTGTGCAGCAAGACTTGCTCTTTGAGCACCATCGGTCCGCGGCGCCGGGACTTCAGGGCAATCCCGATGATGGCTCCCGTTTGCCCGCCACTCATACCGAAGCCTCCTGAGCGATCGAAGAGGTTTGGCAGGAGCGGACCAAAGCGGCCAGTTGTTTTACCGTCCGAAAGTCATCGCGAGTAATGTCGACTACGCCCAGTTCAAGCGCAAAAGTCTGCTCCAGTTCCATCAGTACATTCAGACAGTCCAGCGAATCGAGTGCGATGCGTCCATCAAACAGGTCTTCCTCGAGATCAATCTCTGTCGCTGCGACTAAGCCCATTTTTTTGCTGTGCAAGTATGTTGGTGATACTTACGATCAGTGTGTCTTCTGTCATGGCTATACCTAAGGTCATAAGAAAACGTTGCACGACAAGTGGCGCTCAGCGTGCAATTCGTAAGGCTTTAACATGGTTTCCCCGATAACGACATTTGACACTGGACGCCGCAGGACAACTCACTGCGCAAGGAGC
The DNA here is from genome assembly GCA_001313065.1 of Silvimonas sp. JCM 19000. Next base: position 5,756 of record BBFD01000003.1, on the reverse strand, counting down.
TCCTGATAAGGAGCCACGCTCAATGGTGCATACGTTCTGTGAAGGGGGAAGCGAGACTAGCAAAGGCGCAGAGGGGTTTTGCACCAGAGATTGTGTAATGCCGTTCTGTCTGAAAACGGATTAACACGCCGGTCGGCGGAGTAAGCCAGACCTGGGAGGGGAAATAGCATTTCTCTGCTAAATCAACCGCCGGCGACTATATAAATCTGAAGCCGAACCTGTCAAATACCCATCTCAAAATTACAACACTCATTAATTTTCATTCGTCACACGTGTTGATTGCTTACTTTTTTTTCATCAATATGCTTTGACGCCACAATGACCTCAAGAGCGTCTCATGGTGGATTTTCTGCACGAGCAGACAAGGAAGCGACGACTATTTGCTCGTCTAAAGCAAAATCTTTCCAAGGTCCGGGGGGAGTTAAGCAAGCTTGAGGCTGACCTGAATCAGAGTTTGATTGACCGCTATGCCAGGCGTAGCACGGGCTTATCAGGCAAAAAAAAGACTGAGGAAACCAAGGCAACGGTCGAAACGGAGCAGTCGGACTAGCATGCCCAGGCTCATCGAGCTTGAGGAAGGAGTAAATCAATGAAGTACTGGTTAATGAAGTCAGAGCCTGACGAGGTCAGTATTGATGACCTGGCAAAAGCACCAGACCAGACGGTTGACTGGTTCGGGGTAAGGAACTACCAGGCACGAAACTTCATGAGGGACCAAATGAGTGTGGGGGACTTGGTGTTTTTTTATCATTCCAGCTGCCCTGAACCGGGTATTGCCGGCATCGCGCGGGTGGCCACCACTTCCCATCCAGATCTAACTCAGTTCGACGCAAAGAGTCACTATTTCGATCCCAAATCGTCCAGCGACAACCCGCGTTGGGTCTGTGTAGACGTGCAGTTTGTCGAGAAGACCCGTCTTGTCTCGCTAAAGGAGCTGAAGGCTGATCCCGCCCTGGCAGACATGGAGGTATTACAACGAGGAAGCCGGCTATCGATCACGCCTGTTAGCAAGTCTGAATGGGACCATATCAGTCGCTTGATGCGTGAAGCTGCTTCCTGAGGCGGAGATGCTCTTCAGTTGCGGACTTGGCGGTGTATCAAAAAGCACATCCGTCGGATGTTCAGGCGCTGGGGTGGAAGTGGCGGGGACCCGCAGCTTGCAGATGATCGATGCCGGCTTCATCCGGCTCGGATTTCATCAACCAGTATTGCGGCGTGCTCATTATTTGACGGCATCCCAGATCAGTTTGGACAGCAGTACCAGCGCCAGCGTTAAAAAAACAAACGCCGCACCCACAAATTGCCACCCTTTAGCGCCATGCGACTGCCGACTTGCGCGCCCGCCACATTGGCAACCGCCATTGGAATGGCGTAGCCGTAAATGACCGCACCGGCCGGAATAAAGAACGCCAGCGCGGCCAGGTTGGTGGCCAGGTTCACCACTTTAGACGACGCCGAGGCGCGCACAAAATCAAAGTGGAAAAAAACGCGCACAAACAAAAAAAGATCAGAAATGAGCCGGTGCCCGGGCCAAAAAAAGCCATCGTAAAAGCCGATCACCATGCCAATGGCCAGGCCGACATACAGATCGCGCCGGGTGAGCGGCCGGCCGGCGTCTTGCGTGCCGAAGGCGGGCTTGAACCAGGTGTAGATCAGCATCACCGCCAGCAGCACAATCACCATCGGCCGCACGATGCTTTTATCCAGATAGTGGATGACGCTGGCGCCGCCATACGAGCCGACAAACGCTGCGGCGGCACAGGGCAGCAGAATGTGCCAGTCCAGTTTGACCTGCCGCGCGTAACGCCACGTGGCCGAAGCGGTGCCCATGATGGCGGCGAATTTGTTGGTGCCCATCAGCGTGGCGGGCGCGGTGTTGGGCATGATGGCAAACAGGCCAGGCACGAGGATCAGGCCTCCGCCGCCGACCGCAGCATCAATCAATCCGGCAATAAACGAAATGGGCAGCAATAGCAGCAGCGTGGAAGTGATCATGCGAGGGTCTGGACGGGGTAGGGGCGGCAGCGCGCTACTTTGCCAGCAAGCCAGTGCGCTGCGCATCGGGCCATTCCCGCACGCAGGGCTCGCCGATTACCGTGCGATGGGTCGCGCTAAAGAAACACCCATAGGGTGGGTCTGGACCCACCATTCAAAGTGGTATGCCAAGCTCATCGCGCGTGGAGGTTTACACCACCTGCAGAGATAAGCCTGAACGCAGTGGGAAGCAAAGCTTGGCGTTCGCACCCGCGGCTTTGGATGGTGGGTCTTGACCCACCCTATGCGTTAGCGGGTTGCCGCGGTAAACGCAATTTCGACCAGCAGTTCGGGCGAGGCAGATCGGCGCGCACGCAGCGCGCGCCGGGGCGCAGCCTCGGGCAGCCATGCCGCCCACACGTCGTTAAAGCCGACGCGATCGGCAGATTGGTCAGATAAATCGTCACCATCATCAAGCGCGATTTGTCTGAGCCGATGGCGGCCAGCGTGCGTTCGGCTTGCTGCAGCAGCCCGCGCGTTTGCGTTTCGATATCCGAGCCGCGTTCCGGCACTTCAACAAAACACGCAATACGATTGAAGCTCACGGCGTCGGACCAGAGCGCGGTGGGATTGTGGCGAATGATGTCGGACATATAGCAGCCTGTGGATAAGTGAGAGAAGAGGGCCGGAATTTTGTGCAGATCGGGTCGCCATCATGCCACGGACGCAAAAAAAAGCCGCCCGAAGGCGGCTCTTTTAAATCACTCCAGCCAGACCATCAGGCCTTGGCCAGCGCGGTCTTGTCCTGCTTGTCGATCTGACGCGTGATGTAGTACTGCTGCGTAATCGACAACACGTTGTTGACCACCCAGTACACCACCAGACCAGCCGGAAAGAAGAAGAAGAACACCGAGAAGGCCAGCGGCATGATCTTCATCATCTTGGCTTGCATCGGATCCGGCGGCGGCGGGCTCAGCAGCGTTTGCACGTACATCGAGATCGTCATCAGCACCGGCAGCACGTAGTACGGATCGCGCACCGACAGATCATGAATCCAGAAAATAAACGGTGCCTGGCGCAATTCAACCGCCGCCAGCAGCGCCCAGTACAAGCCCATGAATACCGGAATCTGCACCAGCATCGGCAGGCAGCCACCCAGCGGGTTGACCTTCTCGGTGCGATACAGCTCCATCGTGGCTTGCTGGAACTTGACCTTGTCTTCGCCGTGGCGTTGCTTCAGCTGTTCCATGCGCGGGGCCAGCTTGCGCATCTTGGCCATCGAGCGATAGCTGGTTGCGGCCAGCGGGTAGAACAGCGCCTTGATCAGCATGGTCAGCAGGATGATCGAGAAGCCCCAGTTGCCGACCACCTTATGGATCTGGTCCAGCACCCAGAAGATGGGCTTGGAGAAGACCGTGAAGATGCCGTAATCCTTGATCAGATCAAAGCCAGGTGCGACTTTGTCGATGATCGAAGTTTGCTGCGGGCCGGCGAACAGATTAACGCTGAGGTCTTTCTTGGCGCCCGGCGCAATGGCCGGCACGTCAACGATGGCATCGGCCGAATACAGACCGTTGCTCAGACGCTTGAGGTCATAGCGGCAAGGCGCGGCGCCGCAAACCGACGGGCCGTTGTCCGGCGACATGATCCAGGCGCTGGCAAAGTAATGCTGCACCATCGCCACCCAGCCATCCTTGGCGCTTTGCACGTAGTTGGCTTCGTTTTTTTGTCCAGCTTGGTAAATTCCACTTTCTGGAACTTGCCTTGCTCGGTGTAAACGGCCGGGCCGGTGAAGGTATGCGCACCGCCGAACATGCTCGGGGTGTTGGTGGCGGCTTCGGCCGGTTTGCCATCACGCAACAGACGGAAATACGCCGACGTAGTCAGCGGCTTGCTGCCGCCGTTGACGATTTCGTAGCTGACGTTGATTTCGTAGCTGCCACGGGTAAACGTGTAGATTTTGGCAACCTTGACGCCGTCGGCATTGGCCGGCGCTTCGAGGCGCACTGCCAGCGTGTTCTGGCCATCCGCCAGCGCATAGGCCGGTTGCGCGGAGGTGAACACCGACTTGTGCGTCGGCAGGCCATTACCCAGCAGACCCGTTTGCGCCACATAGATATGCGCACCGCTGTCTTGCAGCAGCGTAAACGCTTGCTTCGGATCGGCCAGGGCGCCGTGTTTGATCAGTTGCAGCGTACGCAGATCGGCACCATTGGTGTCGATTTCGCCACTGAATACATCGGTGACAAACTTGATGCGCTGGCCCTTGGCCAGTGCTGCGGCATCGGGTGCGGCGCCGTTAGCGGCGACCTGGTTTGCGGCCGGCGCGCTGGCGCTGACAGACTGGGCGGTTTGCGGATAACGTTTTTTTCCATCCACTTCTGCCAGAAGAAGAGGATGCCGAACGAAATCGCGATGAACAGAATAAGTCTGCGGGTATCCATCGTGTACTCGTATTAGATCAGGGAGCCGGATCAGGGAACCGGGTCGTGGCCATGGCCGCCCCAGGGGTGGCAGCGGGCAAGACGGCGCATTGTAAGCCAGCCGCCTTTCAACGCGCCATATTTGCCCACGGCTTCAATGGCATATTGCGAGCAACTGGGCGCATAACGACATCGCGCACCCAGCAGCGGGCTGAGCGTGTAACGGTAGAGCTGGAGCAGAACGATGATCAGGCGGGACATCGACGGCGGATACGCGCAAAAAAAGTTCTAATAATTCTGCACGCGCCGCAGCGCCTTCGCGGCGATTGAAACCCTGCCGCGTACGCACGACCAGATCAAGGCCATGCAAGGTGTGGGCGTGTAGCCGGAACGTTTCGCGGATCGTGCGCTTCATGTAATTGCGTGCGACGGCCCGTTTGTCGGTTTTTTTTACCGACCACCAACCCCAGACGTGCAGAAACCCCGGTGTTTGGACGAACCAAAACCTGGAAATGCAGATTGGAGACGGTGTTGCGCAAACTAAAAAAACGGATGAGAACTCATCCGTTTTCAGAATTCGCTGCATCCGCGTAAAGCGGAAACCTGTGGCGCCCGACATGCCGGACGCATCCGCCATAATCAAGCGGACAGGGTCGAGCGGCCCTTGGAGCGGCGTGCGTTCAGCACAGCGCGGCCACCGCGGGTCTTCATGCGAGCGCGAAAGCCGTGGTTGCGCTTGCGACGGATAACGGAAGGCTGGAAAGTACGTTTCATGTTGGTGTCTGCCGAAAAAAAACAGGAGTAAACCGGCGATTACATAGCTAAGCCACTGAATTGTCAACACCATCAAGCAGATTGCGCCTGTCTGGTCTGTGGATAACCTGGCACTTTGGGCGTAGAATCCGCCCTTCGTCCCTATCAAGTCCGATCCCTGAGCGTTACCGAAGTTGGCACATACCCCTGTTGCCAGTGCGGGTCTGTGCCCGGAAAGCCGTCTACAAACGACCGTTTTCCGGCGCGTTGCGGCGTCGTCGTCGCCCCCGTTGCGGTAAGTTGTTAAGGGCACACCTACAAGAAGCGTCATGTCCGCACTGGAAAACTGTTGGCCCCATTGTCTGGCAGAACTGGAAGCACGCCTCGGCGCAGACCAGTTCCGCATCTGGATCAAGCCGCTGGTGGCAGAAGTCGCCGGTGACAGCCTGAACCTGATCGTCCCCAATCAGATTTTTTCTGCAGTTCATCCGTGACCGTTATCTGGGTGTGATCGAAGAATCGGCCAGCCCGTTTTTTTTGCTGATGGCGTGGCGCAGATTTCGCTCAAAGTAGGCAGCAACGTGCGCAAGCCGTCGCCCGTGGCCG
>BBFD01000002.1 GCA_001313065.1 Silvimonas sp. JCM 19000 | reverse complement strand
AAACGCGCCGGCCCCGCAAGCCGCCGCCACCGCCAATATGGTGGCCAGCAATGCGCCGCTGGTGCCGCAAGCGCCCATCAATACAGAACTGCCGGTCATCATCAGCGCCATCAATCGCAGCACCAGCAACGGCCAGACTGTGCGGTTGGGCACGCATGCCATGTGGGACAACCACTGCCGCGCCCGCCCAGTGCCCGAAGTGACCGTGCGCGGCGCGCCCATGCACGGCAAGGTTGAGCTGCATTACGAGCAATACGTCATTGGCGAAGGCGACGCCTGCGTCGGCCGCGCGGTGGAGGGGGTGGCGGTGTATTTTGTGCCTGATGCCAACTATCACGGTGCGGATGAGTTGATGTACACCGTGGCGCTGCGCAATCGCGTCAAACAAATCAACGCCGACATTACGATGCAGTAATCCTGACGGCCCGCCCCCCGCACCACGGGCGGGCCATGTAACACCTTGAAAACTACGAAATAAATAAATCGCGCACCAATTGCTGTCACCACCCTGCAACGCAGCATCTTCTTCGCTAGAATAGGCGGTTCCCCTGTCTTAATACCGATCAGCATGGATGCCATTCTCAAGTCGAACAAGCTGTTAAACGTCTGCTACGAAATCCGTGGCCCCGTGCCAGAAAAAAAGCGCGGCAGATGGAAGAAGATGGCTATCGCATCATCAAGCTCAATATCGGCAACCTCGCCTCGTTTGGCTTTGATGCGCCAGAAGAAGTTGTACAGGACGTCATCCGCAATCTGCCTGCGGCGGCCGGCTATGTAGACAGCAAGGGTTTGTTTCCGGCGCGTAAAGCCATCATGCATTACACGCAGGAAAAGAAGATTGCCGATGTCACCGTGGACGATATCTATATCGGCAACGGCGCATCCGAACTGATCGTGATGAGCATGCAAGGCTTGCTCAACAATGGCGACGAAGTGCTGGTGCCGATGCCGGACTATCCGCTCTGGACCGCCGCCGTCAGCCTGGCCGGCGGCACACCGCGCCATTATCTGTGCGATGCGTCTAACGATTGGCTGCCATCGCTGGACGACATCCGTGCCAAGATCACCCCGCGCACCCGCGCCATCGTGGTGATCAACCCCAACAACCCCACCGGTGCGCTCTACCCCGACGATCTGCTGCGCGAAATCGTTGAGATTGCACGCCAGAACAAGCTGATCATTTACGCCGACGAGATTTACGACAAGGTGCTGTATGACGGCGCCACGCATACCTCGATTGCTTCGCTGGCCGATGACGTGCTGTTTGTCACCTTCAACGGCTTGTCCAAAAACTATCGCGCCTGCGGTTATCGCGCGGGCTGGATGGTGGTGTCGGGCAACAAGAAAATCGCCAAAGACTACATCGAAGGTCTGAACATCCTGGCCACCATGCGGCTGTGCTCCAACGTGCCGTCGCAATACGCCATCCAGACCGCGCTGGGGGGCTATCAAAGCATTGGCGATCTGGTGCGGCCGGGCGGCCGTCTGCACAAGCAGCGCGAACTGGCCTATGAGCGCCTGAATGCCATCCCCGGCGTGACGTGCGCCAAGCCCAAGGCGGCGCTGTATATGTTTCCGCGGCTCGATCCGGCCATGTACCCGGTCAAGGACGACCAGCAACTGATTCTGGAACTGCTGCAAGAAGAAAAAAGTACTGCTGGTGCAAGGCACCGGCTTTAACTGGCCGCATCCCGATCATTTCCGCATCACCTTCTTGCCGAATATGGACGACCTGGGCGATGCGCTCGATCGCATCGAACGCTTTCTGGGCAACTATCGCAAGCGTTACGGAAACGACTGATGCAAGTGCTCGAGCTGATCGACGACACCGCACGCATTGTGCAACCGCGCTGGCTGGCGCAAGCCGAAGCCGTGCATGTGCAATTGCGCCCCAATCTGCCCGCAGACTATGCCGGGCGATTGGCGCAGATTGCCGCCAATGGCGGCCGTCTGATTGCGGTGGTCAAAGACGACAAAGTGCTCGGGCTGGCCTTGTGGCGGATTATTGAAAATACCTACGAAGGCGTCGGCTGTATGTCGATGACCTGGTTACCGATGCTGCCCAGCGCTCAAAAGGCGTGGGCAAAATGCTGCTGGATTGGCTTGAAGCGCGAGCCAATACGCAGGGCTGCGACGTGCTGGCCCTGGATTCCGGCGTGCAGCGCGCATTGGCGCATAAATTCTATTTTCGCGAGGGGATGCATATCGCCTCGTACAACTTTAAAAAAAGGCGCTGAAATGAAAGCGATTCATGTGGGTCTGTGCGGTGTGGGCACCGTCGGCGGTGGCACGGCCGCCGTGCTCAAACGCAACGCGGAAGAAATTGCCCGCCGCGCTGGCCGGCCTATTGTGATCAAGATTGCGGCTAGCCGTGACCTCGAACGTGCACGCACCGTTTGTGGCCCGGATATCGAAGTAGTGGCCGATGTGATGACCGTGGCGGACCATCCCGATGTCGACATCGTGGTGGAACTGATCGGTGGCACCACCATCGCCAAGGATCTGGTCTTGCGCGCCATCGAAAACGGCAAGCATGTGGTCACCGCCAACAAAAAAAGCTGATTGCCGAGTACGGCAATGAAATCTTCGCCCGCGCGCAAGAAAAAAAGGCGTGATGGTGTCGTTTGAAGCCGCCGTGGCCGGTGGTATTCCGGTGATCAAGGCCTTGCGCGAAGGCCTGACTGCAACCGCATCGAATGGATCGCCGGCATTATCAACGGCACCAGCAACTTTATCCTGACCGAAATGCGCGACAAGGGCATGAGCTTTGCCGCCGCGCTGGCCGACGCGCAACGGCTGGGTTATGCCGAAGCCGATCCGACCTTCGATATCGAAGGCCATGATGCCGCGCACAAGCTGACCATCATGAGCGCGATTGCCTTCGGCATTCCGGTGCAATTCGAGAAAGCGTATCTGGAAGGCATCAGCAAGCTGGATGCGCTTGATATCAAATATGCATCCGAACTCGGCTATCGCATCAAATTACTCGGCGTCACGCGCCGCCGCGAAAACGGCATTGAACTGCGCGTCGCACCGACCCTGATCCCGAGCAAACGGCTGATCGCCAATGTCGACGGCGTGATGAACGCCGTGCTGGTCAAAGGCGACGCCGTTGGCGCCACGCTGTATTACGGCCCCGGCGCGGGCGCTGAGCCGACCGCTTCGGCCGTCATCGCCGATCTGGTCGACGTGACCCGTCTGGCCACCGCCGACCCGGAAAACCGCGTGCCGCATTTGGCCTTCCAGCCTAGCGCCATCGCCAATCTGCCTATCCTGCCGATCGACGATGTGGAAACCTGCTACTACCTGCGCATGGACGCCAATGACAAACCGGGCGTGCTGGCCGATGTGACGCGCATCCTGGCCGAGGCCAATATCTCGGTCGATTCCATGCTGCAAAAGCCCGCTGCCGAACAGGTGGATGGCCGGGCCGACATCATCATCCTGACCCACCTGGCCGTGGAACGCCGCGTCAATGAAGCGTTGGCGCGCATCGAAGCGCTGGACAGCATTACCGGCCACGTGGTCAAGCTGCGGCTGGAACATCTGCATGGTTAAGCCGCTGCTGCTGACGCTGCTCAGTCTTGCGCTCACCGCCCCTGCCTACGCCGAAAACACCAGCGTACGGGCGGTGAATATCCAGTTGCTGCGCGGCCAGGCGGTGGCGCAATGCAAGAAAAAAAAGAACTGCCTGCCGGTGCGGCCGACGTGCTGGCCAAGCTGCAGATCGAGCTGGATCGCAATGCGTTTTGCGGCTGCGTTGGCAGCAAGCTCAAGGATGACAAGCGCATCAATGCGCTGATCTCTGGCGCGGATGCGCAACTCGATGACGATGGCCTGAAGCGCGTGCTGGAAGCCCGCGCCGCAGCGGCGGGTTTCAGCTGCCTCGGCCAGCAAATCGATACGGCCACCGCGCAATGATTCTGGAAGTGGCCCATCTGGATATCCGTCCTGGCCAGCGCGCCGCTTTTGAAGCGGCTTTTGGTCAGGCGCAAAACATCATCGCGGGCATGCCCGGCTATATCAGCCACGAGCTGCAACATTGCCTGGAACGCCCGGATCACTATGTTTTGCTGGTCAGATGGCAAACGCTGCAAGACCACACCGAAGGTTTTCGTGGCTCGCCGCAGTATCAACAATGGAAGGCGCTGCTGCACGGTTTCTACCATCCGTTTCCGAAGGTAGAACACTACGAGCTCACCGCGCCCGATTGATCTGGAAAACTACATAGCCATGCATTACATCTCTACTCGCGGCGGCATGCCGCCCAAGCGTTTTTCTGAAATCCTGTTGGGCGGCCTGGCCCTGATGGCGGTCTGGTGGTGCCCGACGCTATCCGCGCCTGAGCGCCGATGAACTGAACGCCTTGGCCGGTCTGAGCTATACCGACCTGGCTTTTGCCGTGATCAGCCGCTTTGTCGACGACATCCCGCCTGCCGATCTCAAGACCTTGATCGACAAGACCTACACCGTGGCCGCGTTCGGCAACGCCGACATCACGCCGGTTACCCGACTCGAAGACGATCTGTTTATCCAGCAATTGTCCAACGGCCCGACGCTGGCCTTCAAAGACATGGCCATGCAGTTGCTGGGCAATCTGTTTGAATACGTGCTGACGCGTCAGGGCGAGCAAATCAATATTGTCGGCGCCACCAGCGGTGACACCGGCAGTGCGGCCGAATACGCCATGCGCGGCAAGAAAGGCGTCAACGTCTTTATGCTGTCGCCCTTTGGCAAAATGAGCGCCTTCCAGCGCGCACAGATGTTTTCGCTGCAAGACGAAAACATCTTCAATATCTCGGTCAAATCGATGTTCGACGCCTGCCAGGACATGGTCAAAGCGCTCAACAACGACGCTGATTTCAAACGCCAGTACAAGATAGGCGCGGTCAACAGCATCAACTGGGGCCGCATCGTGGCGCAGGTGGTCTACTACTTCAAAGGCTATTTTGCGGTGGCCGGACAAGTGGGCGAGCCAGTCGATTTCTGCGTGCCCTCGGGCAACTTCGGCAATATCTGCGCCGCCCACGTCGCGCGTCAGATGGGTCTGCCAATCCGCCGCCTGATTGTGGCCACCAACGAAAACGACGTGCTGGACGAGTTCTTCAAAACCGGCGGCTACCATCCACGCGCCCTGGAACTGACTTACGAGACCTCCAGCCCGTCGATGGATATCTCCAAGGCCTCCAACCTGGAACGCTTTGTGTTTGACCTGACCGGCCGCGACGGGGCCAAACTGGCGGCGCTGTGGCATACGGTGGAAAAAAAAGAAAAAAAAGGCTTTGATCTGGCAGCCGCCGATTTCGCCCGCCTGCGCGACGAATTCGGTTTCCGCTCCGAGAAAAGCACGCACGCCGATCGCATCGCCAATATCCGCGAAGTGTTCAGCAAATACGGCGTGCAAGTCGACCCGCACACCGCCGACGGCTACCACGCCGCCAAGCACATCGCGAGGCGGGCGTTAAGGTCGTCATCATGGAAACCGCCCTGCCCGCCAAGTTCGAAGCCACCATGCTCGAAGCGCTGGGCCAGAAACCCGTGCCACCCGCTGGCCTGGCCGATCTGGAACAACTGCCGCAACGCTTTGATGTAATGGAAGCGGATGCCGAAGTGTTAAAGCGCTATGTGGCGGAACGCGTGCGCTAAGGTTGGCACGATGGCAGATCAAGAAACCCGGCATTAGCCGGGTTTTTTTTGCCCAGGCACCTGCGGGCATGGCGAACTTCATCCGGCCATTTTGTGCCATGTTGCGGTCTATCTATTGCTCCGGTGCGTGGATAAGCGCCATCCAATCATTCTTTACAAGTTAACGGCTAACTTATAAAAGCCGCATTCGCTCTTCCTGCCCCGTCAGCGCCAGACAGCCTTCTTGCAAAAAATTTATGCGAAATTTCTTATTCCACAAAAAATCCCGGCATTGATCTATTCGCACCCGTTATTAAATAGAGCCTATTCCAGTATTGGACCCGCTATAAATCCGACATTAGCATTCAGCATCGCTAATAGCGATAGATAAGCCCGATACAGGCAAGCGCGCTCAGCGCATTCATATCCCCACTGTTTGATTGAATCTCAGCGCCGCAAACAAAAAAAACCAACCATGTGGGAGTCAATATGCGTTATCTGATCATCGCAGGTGCAATGCTATGGGCCGCGGCTGCAGCGCAGGCTGAATATAAAAGCGGGTTTGGCGATGTGAGCCTGAATTATCTGGACTGGAATCACAACAAGGCCAAACGCGCCAACAACGCCTATATCGAATTAGAAGGCGCCAGCAATTACGATTGGGGCGAATTATATGGCTTCGTCGATTTTGAGCATTTTAATAACGATTCCGACAAATACTCGTTTTTTCGCCAAAGGCCAGTTTCGTTATTACCTGAGCAAAGACGGCAGCAAGGGCCCGGCTTTGTTTATCCAGGCCAAGCCGGGTGTGGCCAAGGGCTTTCATGAGGTCAACCTGGTGACCGGTTTCAGCACCAACTTCTTTATCGCCGACGCCTGGTTTGCCCCCTTTATCGGCGCGCTTTACACCAATAAAAGCGTGAGCGCGGCCCGGGTTGAATTTGCCGGCTGGAATGGCTATCAACTGGCTGGTCTGCGGGCAAGAAATTTAACCTGCTGGGCCAGAACTGGCGCGTCACCAACTGGAACGAATACGACTTCGCCCGCAAAACCAGCTATGTGCCGCGCGGCGCTGATCGAGAGAGCCTCAACGGCACGCTGGCGCTGTGGTGGTTGCCTGCAGCCGCGCCAGCATGGTCGACCGGCATTCAGTACCGCTACGCCTGGAACACGCTGGGCCAGCCCGGCCTTACCGATGGCTACATCGCCACCGTCAAATACAACTTCTAAGCGCCATCGGGCACAACAGGACGGATGACGTATGAAGGGTGGCATTCTGGTGTTTCTGGGGGCTTGTAGCTATGGCGTGTTATCCACCGTGGTGGCGCTGGCATATCGGGCGGGCCTGAACCTGAACGATGTGATCGGCAGCCAGTTAGTGGTGGGGGCGCTGTTGCTCTGGCTGGTGGTAGGGGCGCGGCGCCGCTGCTGGCGCGCGCCAACTTTGCGCACGGCGCTGCCGACCTTGCTGGCAGGGATTACGACGGGCGCAACCACCTTGCTGTATTACGCGACGCTGCAGTTTGTGTCGCCCGCGCTGGCCGTGGTGCTGTTCCTGCAATTTACCTGGATGGGCATCGTGCTGGACGGCGTGTTGCGGCGGCAATGGCCGTCGCTGGCGCGCTTGCTGGCGGTGGCGATCATCCTGGTCGGAAGCGCACTGGCGGTGAACTTGCCGGTGCTGGGACTGGATGGACTTAACTGGACCGGCACCGCGCTCGGACTGGCGGCTGCGCTATCCAACACCCTGCGGATTTTTGCCAGCGGCCGCATCGGCCTGCAACTTGACCCCATGCTGCGTGCAGCGTTGATGGTGAGCGGCGGCGCCCTGTTCGCGGCGCTGATCGTGCCGCCCACCTTTTTTTGTTGCATGCCGGCAGCCTGTGGCAGGTGCTCAGTACTTATGGCTTGTTCCTTGCCTTCTTTGGCTCGGTGTTCAGCGTGCTGATGTTTTCGCTGGGTGCCCCGCTGATCAGCACCGGCCTGGCCTCAGTACTTAGTGCCATGCAACTGCCCATCACGATATTGCTCTCCGTCCTGGTTCTGAAACTCCCCATCAGCGCGCTGCAGCTGGGCGGCGTGGCCGCCATTCTGGCGGGCATTACTCTCGCCGGCCTGCCTGCGCGCAAAAAAAACGGAAAATCATCATGAAAAAAAACCGGCTCAAAGTTCTTTCGTTTCTGCAGTACTTTATCTGGGGCGCCTGGGTGGTCACGTTTGGCGCTATATGATCCGCACCCTCGGTTTTACCGGCATGCAAGTGGGCGAGGTTTACAGCACCAAAGGCCTGGCCGCCATCATCATGCCGGGCCTGCTGGGCATCGTGGCGGACAAATGGGTGCCCGCCAACCGGCTGTACGCGCTATGCCATACCATCAGCGGCCTGGCGCTGTTTTATGCCGCACAGGTTCAGCAGCCGAGCGTGATGTTCTGGGTGATGCTGATCAATATGATGATGTTCATGCCCACCATGGCACTGTCCAACACCATCACCTACTTCTGCCTCGGCAAGGCCGGGCTGGATACGGTGGCGAATTTTCCACGCATTCGTGTGTTTGGCACCGCCGGCTTTATCGTGGCGATGTGGGCGATCAGCTTGCTGCATTTTGAGCTGAGCAATGTGCAGCTTTATATCGCCGGTGGCGCCTCGTTATTGCTGGCGGCTTATGCGCTGACCTTGCCCACGGTGCCCACCGCCGAACGCGGCGCCAATCAAAGCCTGGCCAGCCGCTTTGGGCTGGATGCGTTTGTATTGTTCAAGCGACCGCAAATGGCGTTGTTCTTTTTTTTGTTTGCCATGCTGCTGGGCGTAGTGCTGCAGGTGACCAATACCTTTGGCAATCCCTTCCTGCACGACTTTGCCAACCAGCCGCAGTACGCCGATAGCGTGGTGGTGCAATACCCGTCCATGCTGCTGTCGATGTCGCAGATTTCCGAAATCTTTTTTCATCATGGCCATTCCCTACATGCTGCGGCGCTTTGGCATCAAGACGGTGATGGTGGTCAGCATGCTGGCGTGGGCTTTGCGCTTTGGCTTCTTTGCCATCGGCAACCCCTCACCACTGGGCATGGTGTGGTTGTTGCTGTCGATGGTGGTGTACGGCTGCGCCTTCGATTTCTTTAACATCTCGGGCTCGATCTATATCGAGAAAGAAGTCAGCCCGACCATACGCGCCAGTGCCCAAGGCTTGTTCATGACCATCGTTAACGGGCTGGGCGCCTTTGTCGGCGCCAGGGCCAGCGGCGCCATCGTCGATCATTACACCGTGAGCGGCGTGCGCGACTGGCACAGCATCTGGCTGATCTTTGCCGGCTATGCCTTGCTGCTGGCGATCGTGTTTGCACTTGGTTTCAAATACAAGCATGTGCCGGAACACATGGTGCAAGTACAGCATTAGGCCGCCAGTGGCGGGCCCAAAACAGAAAGCCCCGCAACTGCGGGGCTTTCTGCATGACGCAAGCGGCAGCAAATCAAACGGTGCGCTTGAACGCCAGACCAGCTTCATCAAACACCAGCGCATTGCTTTCCGGAAACACCAGGCGCACCGCGTCGCCGCGTTTAAGGCTGGTGTAGTGGCCCGGCAGCTTGACCGACAGGATGTCGTTAACGCCCGGGATTTCCACATAGGCCAATACGATATCGCCAGATGCTCGACCAGATCAACGCGTGCCGGGATGCCGACATCGCCTTCGGTGGCCAGCTGGATATGTTCCGGACGTACGCCCAGCGTTACCTTGGAGCCCGCCGTTGCACGCGAAGCGTCGACGGCGGCGCGCACGGTGATGCCCTTGGGCAGACGCACCACGGCCAGGCCGTTTTCGACGCCTACCAGTTGCGCTTCCAGCAGATTCATCTTGGGCGAGCCGAGGAAGCCAGCCACAAACAGGTTGGCCGGGTTCTCGTACATTTCCAGCGGCGAACCCACTTGCTGCACCACGCCAGCGTTAAACACCACGATACGGTCGGCCAGGGTCATGGCTTCAACCTGATCGTGCGTCACGTAGATCATGGTGGTTTTGAGATCGGCGTGCAGCTTGGACAACTCGACGCGCATATTCAGACGCAGCGATGCATCCAGGTTGGACAGCGGTTCGTCAAACAAGAACACTTGCGGCTCACGCACGATGGCGCGGCCGATGGCCACACGTTGGCGTTGGCCGCCCGACAGGGCTTTGGGTTTGCGTTCCAGCAGATGGGTAATTTGCAGAATCTCGGCGGCACGTTGCACGCGCTTGTCGATTTCCGCTTTGTCCGCGCCCGCCAGTTTCAGCGAGAACGCCATATTGTCGTACACGCTCATATGCGGATACAGCGCGTAGCTCTGGAACACCATGGCGATGCCGCGTTTGGACGCGTGCACATCGTTGGCGACCGCGTCGCCTATCATCAATTCGCCTTCGGTGATGTCTTCCAGGCCGGCGATCATGCGCAGCAGCGTGGATTTACCGCAGCCCGACGGGCCGACAAATACGACGAATTCGCCGTCCTTGATTTGCAGATCGACGCCTTTGATGACCGTAACGTCTTTGGTGTAACTCTTTTTTTAATGCCCTTGAGCGTAACCGATGCCATTTACTCGATTCCCTAAAATTCTTGATGGTTCTGAAGCGTATCTGTGGTGTGCCGGTCTTATTTGACCGCGCCATCCATGCCGCTGACAAAGTAGCGTTGGGTAAAGGCGAAGAACACCAGTACGGGGATCACCGTCATCACGATGGCAGCCATCACCATGCTGTCTGACGTAGCGAACGGGCCGGTCAGATCATTGAAGACGCCTACGGCCAGCGGCAGTTTCTCACGGCTGGTGAGAATAATGGAGGGCCACAGATAATCATTCCACGCGTTAACCAGCGTAAAAAATGCCCAGTGCGGCAATCGACGGCGCCGAGACCGGCACCATGATGCGCCACAGAATCTGCATCTCGGTGGCGCCATCCACACGCGCGGCGTCGATCAAGTCTTGCGGCACCATCTCGAACGCTTGCTTCATCAGGAAAATACCGAAGGCCGCCGAGAAGTTGATAACGGTGGCGCCCAGATATTCGTTGATCAGATGCAGGTGCTTCATCGTGATGAAGTTAGGAATCATCGCGACTTCGGACGGCAACATCATGGTCAGGATGATGATCACGAAGATGGTTTTGCTACCCACAAACTTGAGCCGCGCTAACGGATAACCCGCCAGCACCGACACGATCACCACGCCGATCACGGTCATGATGGCCATGATGGTGGAGTTTTTTTTCAGGTAAGTGAGGAACGGCATGTCCGTAAACACTTTGGCGAACCACAGCAAGCCTGGCTCCGTGGGCCAGAACGAACGTGGAAACGTGTACATGTTTTCGGGATTGGTCGATAAACCGACCGAGGCCGCCCACCACAAGGGGAAGGCGGTAAAGATGGCGAATGCGATCAGACCGGCGTAATGCCCGGTCAAACCCATGATCCGCCGCGAATTTCTACCCATGGCCATAATATATTTACCCCTGCCTTATTTCTTTTCGCCAAAGAAGCGGAACTGGATGATGGCGAGAAGCACGCAGAAGAAGGTGATTACCAAACCTGCGGCCGCAGCCCGGCCAAAATTGAAGTTGCGGAACGCCTGGTCGTATACGTAGAACAGCGCGGTATACGTGTCGCCCTTGCCACCCTTGGTCAGCACGATCGGTTCTTGCATGACCTTGATTGCGGCGATGGTCGACAGCAGCGTGCACAACAGGATGGTCGGTTTGACCATCGGCACGGTGATCTTCCAGAACCGCTGCCAGGCATTGGCGCCATCGAGCACGGCGGCTTCTTCCACTTCGCTGGGAATGGCTTGCAGGCCGGCAAGATACAGCACCATGTAATAACCAATACCTTTCCAGAAGGTAAAGATCATCATCATGTACAGCGCAATTTTGGGTTCGCCCAACCAGTCGATCTGGTCATGCAACAGACCCAGGCTGGTCAGCAACCAGGTGAGCATGCCGTCGTATTTGTAAACGTAAATCCAGACCACACCGGCAATCGAAATCGAAGTAATCACCGGGATATAAAACGTGGCGCGGAAAAAACGTCATGCCCGGCAATTTGTTATTGACCAGCTTGGCCAATACCAATGCGCCCAGCTGAATGACCGGCACGATCAGCAAATACAGCAGCGAATTCTTGAGGGCATTCCAGAATAATTCTTCATGGAATATGTATTTGAAATGCGCAAAGTTATTCCAGGTGGCGGTGCCATCGGCAATGGAATAATCCTGGAAAGCGAGATACGTATTAAAGCCTACTGGCCAGAATGTAAATACGCCCATCAGGATCAAAGCCGGGGCCAGGAACAAATAGGCAATAGCGGCGTAACTGCGGGTATTCTTCACGGCTTAACTCGACTGTAGCTTTATTTTTTATATTGCAAAGATCGGTGCGGAACCGCATTTGCTGCGTGTTCCGCACCGGGTCTGGCTTAAATCAAATTACTTGACCAGCTTTTCGTTCCATGCGGCAACGGCTTCGTCCAGTGCGGCCTTGACCGGCTTGCGGCCTTCGATCGCGTCCTGGATTTCGTCTTGCAGTTTCTTGGTCATTGCAGCTTCGTCCGGCAGCACGCCCGGCGGGATGGTCAGCGTTACAGCCTTGTCCATCGACTTGGCAGCAACAGCACGGCCTTGCTCAACCGGATCAGCCGACTTGGCGCCCGACTGGAAGTACGGGTCCAGGTTGCCCTTCTTGGTCGACGGGAAGGTGGTTTCGGTTGCCTTCGAGAAAGCAACTTGCTGTGCATCGCCGGTCAGGAACAGACCCAGCTTGGCGGCAGCGGCCGGATCCTTGGTGCCTTTCGGTACCACGAAGTCCATCAGCCATGCGCCGAATGCCATCTTGCCGGCATCAGTCGGGAAAGCAGCCACGCCAGTCTTGGCGTATACAGCCTTGGCATCGGTTTCGGTGCGCTTGAGGGCTTGCGGCGCGGTCGTCATCATGGCGATCTTGCCGGAGTTGTAAGCAGCGATTTCTTGCTCGAACTCAACCTTGAACACGTCTTTCGGCATTACGCCAGCTTTGTACAGATCAGCAAACTTCTGCACGAAAGCTACGTGTTTCGGCGAATTGAACACAGCCTTGTTGCCTTCGATGACCGGCAGGCCAGCGTAGTAGAACCAGCCCACAAAGTTACCCAGCTTCGGCGCATAAGCCGGTACGCCGGTCTTGGCGGTGATCTGCTTGCCGTCAGCCACAAACTGGTCGAACGAAGCCGGAGCGGTCTTCACGCCAGCCTTGGCCAGGATGTCTTTGTTGTAAGCGATGATCGAAACGGAGTTGTACCACGGGAAGGCATAGACCTTGCCGTTGACGGTCACGTCTTTGAGCGCGCCTACCGAGTACGCGCCTTTGGCTGCGCCCAGGTACTGGTCGATCGGCAGAATGTCGCCGGCTTGTGCGTGGGCATGGACCCAAGCACGTTGAAGTTAACCAGCGCCGGCGGGCTGCCAGCAGCGATCGAAGCGATCAGTTCGGTTCGATCTGATCCCAGTTCATGTCAACCCACTTGGCGGTCAGGCCCGGGTTGGCTTTGTTGAAATCGGTCACAGCCTTGTTGAAATAGTCGTTGAATTTCGGAGCCAGGTTCATGGTCCAGAATTCGAGTTCGGTATCAGCCTGGGCATGCAGGCTGCGAAACCGAATACAACGGCGCCAACGGTCAACATCTTATTGAGCTTCATCTTGTCTTCCTCTTGGAGTTATCGACAAATACGCCAGGATTTCCTGTTCCTCGCGGTACACCACATTGAACCCGGCGTATCTCACCAGATCATGCGGATTTTCTGTTTTGCTGCGGCAGTGTATCAGAAAATTCCCACAGCAAAATCCATCTTTGTATGCCGCTGTCAATTGCGGCTAATACCTATTATTTTGTTGCAGACAGCTTCTGATTCCAGTAGGCGACGGCGGCATCCAGCGCGTCTTTAGCCGACTTGCGCCCTTCAATCGCTGACTGCAATTCATCCTGCAGTTTCTTGTTCATCGACGCTTCGTCCGGCAAACCGGTAACCGTCAAAGTGCGTGCGTTAACAATGGCTTTGGCAGCCACAGCGCGACCATGCTCAATCGGATCTGCCGAATTGGCGCCTGCCTGGAAATACGCATCAGTGACGGATTTACGCGTGGACGGGAACGTGGTTTCAGTGGCTTTGGAAAAGCGCAGCTGGTTTTCATCGTTGGTCAAAAAAACTGGCCCAGCTTGACGGCCGCGTCGACGTTTTTTTTGGTGCCTTTGGGCACAGACCAGAAGAACAGATAGCCACCAAACGGCGTATTGCCTTTGGATACCGGGAACGGCGCGGTCACGGTCTGGGCGTAGATGGTTTTGGCGTCGGTTTGCGTGCGCTTGAGTGCTTGCGGCGCGGTGGTCATCATCGCAATCTTGCCCGAATCATAAGCGGCAATTTCTTGCTCGAATTCCATCTTGAAAACGTCTTTCGGAATTGAACCGTCTTTATAAGCCTGGGCAAAACGCTCAACAAATTTGACGTGCGCCGGGCTGTTAAAGACCGCCTTGCCGTCTTTGATGACGGGCAGGCCTTCATACATAAACCAGCTGGAAAATTCTTGCAGCTTGGGGGCAAAGCCAGCCACACCGGCTTTATCTTTCAATGCTTTGGAATCGCTGAACAATTGGTCCAGCGTTTTGGGTGCGTCTTTCAGGCCCGCTTTATCAAACAGCGCCTTGTTATAGGCAATGATCGACACCGAGTTGTACCAGGCAGGCCGTAGATTTTGCCGCCGTAGGTCACGTCTTTGATGGCGCCATCGGCGTAGGTGTTTTTTTAAAGCCGGCGATCTTGCTATCGAGTGGCTCGATCAGACCTTTTTGCGCATATTCAGCAGCCCAGGGCACGGGCAGATTAACCAGCGACGGCGCGGTGCCACCGGCGACGGCGGCCACAAAGCGCGGCTGGAAAGCATCCCAGTCGACATCAACCCAAACGGCTTCGATGTCGTTTTGTGAGCTATTGAATTTGGCAGTCAGCTCTTTCATGACCGCGTCAAACTTGGGGGACAGACTGTTAGACCAGAATTCGATTTTGGTCTTGTCGGCGGCCGCAGCCGGGAGCGATGCCATTGCGCAGGAGGCGGCCGCAACGGCCAGCATGATCTTGTTGAGCTTCATCTCGCGTTTCCTCTGTGTTCCGGTTTTGTCGGGTCACCCGTACAGGGCGCCACTTGCGGCTCAGGAAGGAATAACACAGCGAAAACAAAAAACATACAGCGAGAAGCTCATCCACAAACTACAGACGTGCCGGGCCCAGACGTAACCGGACGCATAGGGCGTCGGGTTCAATAGATCGTCGTTCGATTCCGCGGATGCATCGGCTGCGTTGTTTTATAAAGGTCGCAGACCTGATCCATCCATCCTCTGCTACCCGCTCGTTATCGGCGGCTTATGTCTTGTTTCAACGCCCCGCTATCGCCGGACCTTGCCACCTCGTTTTCGAGGCTCAGGCAGATTACAACAAAATATCAATACGGTGAAACACTTCCATCGCCCCAGATTCAGGCCAGCCGCGCACCACTATCCGGCAAGTGCGTGCTCATCCATTTGGCATATGTAGTCGAGTACAGCCCGAGTGCGAACGGCTACTACGAACAGACCAACGGCGACTGAAGAAAAGCGTTTGAAATGATTACGTTTATCTATGCAACTCGACCACAAAGTCGTAGTAATCGCTGCGAAACCATGAGTGCGTCAGCTCAACCGGCAGGCCATTTTCCAGATAACCCACGCGCACCAAATGCAACATCGCATGCCCTTCGGGAATTCCAGCGAGGTCTGCGATTCGGGAATTCGCGTTCACGGCAGCGATATTCTGTATCGCGCGCACAACACTCAACTTGGCGTTCTGCATGTACTCATAAAGCGAATCGCCAATTTTGTGCGGATCGTTCACCAGGTGATGCGGCAGCGCAGTTTCTTCGACCGCCATGACCACTTCGTTCGCCGTGCGCACCCGCAGCAAGCGCGAAACCTTGGCGTTAGGCGCCAGATTCAGCCGCATCAGCTCTTCTGCCGTGGCCGGGCCCACCTCGCGACGTAACCACCTGCTGCCTGGCGTAAAACCTCTTTGTTTCAACATCTCAGACAAGTTGGTCAGGCGCGACAGCGATTGTTCGAGCTTGGGCGTGATAAACGTGCCCGCGCCCTGACGGCGCACGATCATGCCTTGTTCGTACAACAGGTCGAGCGATTTGCGCGCGGTAACGCGCGAAACGCCCAGCACCTCACAGAAAGTACGCTCGGACGGCAACGGGTCGTCGGCTTTCCAGAAGCCCGCATGGATAGCGGCCGCCAGTTTGTGGCTCAGTTGCAGGTACAGCGGCGTGGCGCTGTCTGCGTCCGGCTTCAGAAACAGCAGCTTTTGCTGTTGATCCATCGCCCTATTCTCCTTCCCCGGCCGCGCGTGGACGGCGGCCGATGTCATCGCAAAGTACGCGCTGGCGCAGTCGGGCCGCGCCAGCGTGAGCGCCGCGTTAGCCGGTGATGGCTTTGTGGATCAGGATCAGCGCGCCGGCACACGAATCTTTTTTTTGCGGGCGGCTGGTCGTTGCCAGGAATTCGGCGGGGATATACGGGCGCATTGCTTCAGACAAACCGCCACCACAGATTGCCAGCGGCAAGGCCGGGGCGGTGGCGCGTAATGCTTTACCAATAATTTCGATTTCGCGGCCAGCTTCGGCCAGAAAGCGTGCGGCTACGGCATCGGTGGCGCCAAACTCAACCACAATCGGCGACAGCGAGGCGCATTCGCCCTGCTTCATCTTGCCCATCCAGGCAAAGATGGCTTCTTTGGTTTCGCCCACCACGCTAAATAATTTGCGGCCGAAGTCGGTCAGCGGCTCGCGGCCGTCAAACACGCGTTGCACGTGGTTGATGGCTTGAGTCCCAGATAGCGCCCGAGCTTCATCTGAGGTCGGAAAGCCCCAGCCGCCCACTTCGATGCGTGCGCCGTCAGCAACCACGCTTCGCCTATCGAGCCGGTGCCGACGGCGATAATGCCGCCATGCGCGCCGTTATGCGCGCCCAGCAAGGTGGAGAAACCATCGGATTCAACAATCACGCGGCCATAGCCGGGATTGGTATTTTCAAATTCGGCCGCCCAGGCGCGGTTATGCACGCCCGACAAACCAAAGCCCACGGCGCAACGGCTGCGATCGGGCGTAATGCCCAGCGCATCAAAACCCTTGGCGATGGTCTCGTTGATATTGACCCACGCTTTTTCGATGCCTTGCTGCAACGCCGAGGCGCCGCCTTCAGCCCGCACCAGCTCTACGCCGTCCAGGCCGGCAATGGCAATGCGCGTGCCCGTGCCGCCGCCATCAACGCCAATCAGATATTGAATGTCTTGCATGACCGTTTCCTTCCTCTAGCATCCACTGGGTAAATCGTTTGTATTTGTGCTTTTTTTTATTTGCCGGGTCATCCCGGTCAAGAGAATGCCGCCTGACGCGGCGGCATTATCGGGGCATAACCAGTGAATCTAGTCAGGCAAAACCTGACTGTCAACGACCCGGGGCCGCAGACAATGAACTAGAGACAGGAATGATGCTGACCACGTCGCTTTTAACGTGCAGACCGCATTCTTTGTTCTCGGGGTTTTCCCACCACCAACGGCCAGCGCGTACGTCTTCGCCCACCGCGATGGCGCGGGTACAGGCGCGCAGCCTATCGACGGATAGTGTTTATCGTGCAAAGCGTTATACGGCACGTTGTTGGCGCGCAGATAAGCCCACACGTCTTTTTTTCGGTCCATTCAATCAGCGGATTGAATTTTTTTTCCAGACCATTGCCGCTGTCGTATTCCTGATTGCCCAGGTCGGTGCGCGTGGGCGACTGCTCGCGGCGCAAGCCGGTTACCCACGCCGTTTTGCCCGCCAGCGCGCGTTTAAGCGGCTCGCCTTTGCGGATATGGCAACAGGCTTTGCGCAATTCGATCGAGTCGTAAATTGAATTGATGCCGTTGGCGTTGACCCAGCTTTCGATCTGACCCGCATCGGGGAAAAACACCTGCACCGGATGCGATGGATAACGCTCGTGCACCTTTTGCATCAGCTCGTAGGTTTCGTTGGGCAAGCGGCCGGTATCCAGGCTGAATGACTGGATATTGATGTTGTGCTTTGCGATCAGGTCGGTCAGCACCATGTCTTCCGCGCCAAATGAATTGGCAAACACGGCCGGTTTGAATTCAGTGCCGATGCGCTGCAATAACGCCAGGGTATCGGCGATTTTTTTGTTCCAGATCCATACCTGCTCCGCAATTAAATCCGGGGTTTTAAAACACCAGCTTCGTGCCCACGATGGCCAGCATCACCGCCAGCGCCGGGCGCAGAAAGCGATCAGGCAGACGGCCCGCCAGATGGCTACCCACGTAGATGCCGGGCAAGGAGCCCATTAACAAGAAGCCGAGTATATGCAAATCCAGATTGCCCAGACCAGCGTGGCCCAGCCCGGCCACCAGCGTTAGCGGCACGGCGTGGGCAATCTCGGTACCCACCAGACGCGACGTGGGCAGCAAGGGGTACAGCGCAAACAAGGCCACCGTGCCCAGCGCGCCTGCGCCTATCGACGACAGCGTCACAATCACGCCCAGTACCACCCCGGTGAACACGGTGGCGGCGACGGTCCGGCGCGAGCGCATGCTCTCGGCGCTGACCACCGCGGCGCGGCCCATCAGGCGTTGCATCACCGGCTTGAGCAAAATGGCGGCGGCGGTCAACAACAAGGCCACGCCCAGCGTTGATTTGATCAGCGCGTTGATGGCTTTGGTGTCTGCGCCGCATACATGCAGCAGCACCAGCGTAACGATGGCGGCAGGCACGCTGCCGACGGCCAGCCAGCCCGTCACGCGCCAATCAATATTGCGATGTTTGTTGTGAACCCAGACGCTGCTGCCCTTGGTGATGGCGGCATACAGCAGATCGGTGCCGACGGCGGTGGCGGGGTTGATGCCGAAATACAACAGGATAGGCGTCATCAAAGAACCGCCGCCTACACCGGTCATGCCCACGATAAAACCAACCAGCAAACCCGCAACGATAAAGCCTGTATTCACTTGGACCTTGCCAACCGGAACTTGCCGACCGCCTTGGCGCATGAGCGCAAAGCAGTGGGGAATGGATTAAAAAAAACTGCAGAACGCGCGATTATAGCAACGGGTTTATATTGCTTTAGACTGTTATGTTAAGATTTTAGAAGGTCTGGTTATTTATTGGTGCTGCGATGAAATTACAACAATTACGATACCTGGTAGAAGTAGCAAAACAAGGGCTCAACGTCTCGGAAGCGGCGGAAAAACTACATACCTCGCAACCCGGGATTTCCAAGCAGATTCGTTTGCTCGAAGACGAACTGGGCGTGCAGGTGTTTATCCGTAACGGCAAGCGCGTCGTGGATGTCACCGCGCCAGGCCGCGAGATTCTGCGCATTTCCGAACGCATCCTGATGCAGGCGCAAAACCTCAAGCGCATCGGCGAAGAATTCGTCAACGTGGAAGGCGGCAGTCTGACCATCGCCACCACGCATACCCAGGCCCGTTACGCCCTGCCCCGCACCATCAAGGCCTTTTTTGTCGCGCTACCCCAAGGTGCGCTTGTCGATTAAACAGGGCAGCCCCACGCAGATCAGCGAAATGGTGGTCGAAGGCGCCGCCGATCTGGCCATCGCCACTGAAGGCATCGATCATTACCACGAGCTGGCCATGCTGCCTTGCTACGACTGGAATCGCTCGATTGTGGTGCCGGCCGACCACCCACTGACGGCGCTGGACCATGCCATCCGCCTGGAAGACGTCGCGGCCTACCCGCTGATTACCTATGACTTTGCCTTTACCGGCCGCTCGCTGATCAATCGTGCATTCGAGCAGCGCGGTCTGACGCCGAATGTGGTGCTGACCGCCATCGATTCAGACGTGATCAAAACCTACGTCGGCCTGGGCCTGGGCGTTGGCATCCTGGCCACCATGGCCTTCGAACCCGAGCGTGACCATGGCCTGGTCGCCATCGACGCCAGCCATCTGTTCGAACCATCTACCACCCGCATCGGCGTGCGCCGTGACGCCTATCTGCGCGGCTATGCTTTTGACTTTATTGAACTGTTCTCGCCCCATCTAAACCGCGAAGTGGTACACGCGGCGCTGCTGATGAATGAGCCGGATGGCGGTGATCACGCCATTGATATTGGCGATGATGACGAGTAAGTCATTGGCGGTCCAGGCATAAAAAAACGGCGCATCGAGCGCCGTTTTTTTCGTCTGGAGCCAACTCAAGCCGCGATCAGCCGCACCGCCAGTGCCTGGCCGCCCTCGGCCAGCACCAGCAGCCGATCAATATTCGGATGCTTGCCCGGGTTGGCCACCGCATCGGCGGTATGTTCGGCGTACAGGCGCAAGCCTTTATCCGCCGCCACGGCGTCGAGCGCGCCAAATTCCTGATACAGCGCGTGGTAAACGCGCACGCTGCCGGCCTGGCCGGGTTGGTTGTCCAGGCGGCCGGTGACGGTGTCGCCATCAAGGATTTCCAGCGCAGCCAGATGCGCCACGCTGGGCAGCGTGTCCAGAATTTCTTTAAACGTCATAGTGATTCACGATCAACAAGGGAAGAAATCGAAGCGTCGGTGACGAACATCCGCACCGACGATGCTTACAATCCGGCGGCGGTGGCGCCCCAGACGTGGGTGGAACGCAGGCGTCCGGCCAGCAAACGCGGGTCGAGCACGTGGGCGATCTGATAGCCGCTTGCGCGGTATCACGCGGTGGCGAATCGGGCAGCGGGTTGCCTTTGGCGTCCAGCAGCGATACCACCGACGGCGCGTGGTCATCGTCACCGGCATGGCGCACCACGGCCACTTCGCCATTGCGCAATTGCACGACCGCACCGGGCGGATATACACCGATGGTTTCGCGGAACAGCGCGCCAAACTTGGCATCAACGCCGCCATTTTGCGCCAGGCTCTCAAACATCGCGTTATCCACCGCCGACGCTTTACGCCACGCGCTTTGCGTGAGCATGGCGCTGTAACGGTCGGCCAGGCCTATCAAGCGCGCTTCAAAGCGGATCTGTTCGCCGCTCAGCTTGGCCGGATAACCGCTGCCGTCCGGTGCTTCGTGATGTTGCAGCACGCAATCGAGCCAGGTCAGATCTGCCACGCCCAGGCCACGCAGCATATCGCGGCCCAGTTGCGGGTGTTCCTGCATGGTCATACGTTGCGCTGGAGTCAGTGGCCCGGCCTGTTGCGTGAGCGCTTCTTGCAACGCCAGCATGGCGATATTCATGGTCAGCGCAGCGCAGACCACTGATTGGCGTTCCAGCAAGGGCATACCCACGCGCCGCGCCACAATCTCCACCACGGTTGCGGTGTCGGCAGCATGGCGCACACCGTAGCCGCCCTCTTGCGCATGCAGAATGACCGCCAATGCCACATCGCTGTCCTGCATACAGGCGAGCTGGATTTGCTGGGCGATTTCGGTCACGCGTTGCGGAAAATCGCTGATGCTTTCGGCCTGCTCCAACACCTGCAACAGGCGGAAACGCGCCTGCAGTATCTGGCTGGCAACAGACAGACCGCTGGTGGACGAGGTGGCGGCGGAAGCGCCAGGGGCAAGCGCGGGCGGCATCTAGGCAGGGCTCCGGATTACGACAAGGGCAATGACAAATGGATGATGGCGCGAATCCCCCAGCGCGGCAACGGCCGCCCGGATGGAATCTGCGTCAGCAAAGCGGACGTGCAGCAAGCCGCCTAGATTTCGTCTATCCAGGCTTGCTGGATGGCTTCCAGAATTTTTTTCACCGCAACGCTTGGGATCATCATCAAAGTCGTCCAGCGCCAGCACCAGATCCATCAGCTCGGTAAAGCGCACGCTGCGCGGGTCAACTTCGGGGTAGCGATCAGCCAGTTCGATCGCGATATCAAGCGAATCAGTCCATTTCATGCGGTGGTTTCCTCTTTGACACGGGCGACCTGGCCAGCGGTGAGCGCCAGCAATTCTTCCGGAGTCAGCCGGAATACGCTGTTGGGCGTGCCGGCGGCGGCCCAGATTTCTGCGTATTCAAACAAATCCTGGTCGATCAGGGTAATCGGCGTTTCAACGTGTGCCACTGGCGCAACGCCGCCGATGGCAAAGCCGGTTTTGGCGCGCACAAAATCAGCGTCGGCGCGGCCGGTTTTCTCACCAATCAGCGCGCTGACCGCTTTCTCATCAACGCGGTTACGGCCGCTGGTCACCACCAGCACCAGCCGGTTGCTGGCTTTGGCCTTCAGGATGATGGATTTGGCAATTTGCGCCACATCGCAACCAATGGCGGCTGCGGCATCAGCGGCGGTGCGGGTAGATGCATCAAAGGTGACGATGCGGGCGGCAATGCCGTGCTGGGCCAGCACGTCGGCCACGCGCTGCTGACTGGCGCTGGCCGCGACTTGCGTTTCGACCGGACCCGTCATCTTAGTGATGCTCGCGCGCGTGGTTGATGGTGTATTTGGGAATCTCGACCACCAGATCGGTGGCCGCAACGATGGCCTGACACGACAAGCGCGATTGCGCCTCCAGACCCCATGCTTTATCCAGCATGTCTTCTTCCAGCTCGTCGGCTTCGTTCAGGCTGTTGCTACCCTCGCGCACGATGACGTGGCAGGTGGTGCAGGCACACGATTTCTCGCAGGCGTGTTCAATTTCGATGTCCGCTTCCAGCAGCGCATCGCAAATCGAAACACCCGGCTCGACTTCGAGCACGGCGCCATCGGGGCACAACTGGGGATGCGGCAAAACCACTACTTGTGTCATGTTGAGTCCTGATCGTCTTGTTCGGCTCGGCTGTTTTACAGATCGCCGATCTTGTGGCCGGCAGCCCGCGTTTGACTGCGGCATCCATGCGCCGCGCCGCAAACGTGGCGGTCACTTCGTTAAGTTTTTTCGGCGGTGATGCGGATGCGTCGGCGTCTTCGGCGGCCATTTTTTTGCTGCAGATTGGCCAGCACCGCGTCGATGACCGCGCGTTCTTCGGCGTCTACCAGATGACCATCCTGCGCCAGCGCGTTCTCGGTGGCCTGGTACAGACTGAGCGCATCCACGCGCGCTTCGGCCAGCTTGCGTTGCGTCATGTCGTCGTTGGCGTGCTTCATCGAATCGATCAGCATGCGGCCGATTTCATCATCGCCCAGGCCATACGAGGGCTTGACCGCGATGCTGGCCTCGATGCCGCTGGACATCTCGCGTGCCGACACCGACAACAAGCCATCGGCATCCACCTGGAAGGTGACGCGGATGCGCGCCGCACCGGCCACCATCGGCGGAATGCCGCGCAACTCAAAGCGCGCCAGCGAACGGCAATCGCGCACCATTTCGCGTTCGCCTTGCAATACATGGATGGCCATCGCGGTCTGGCCATCTTTAAACGTCGTAAATTCCTGGGCGCGTGCGGTCGGAATGGTGGAATTGCGCGGGATGACTTTCTCGACCAGATCACCCATGGTCTCCAGCCCCAGCGACAAGGGGATGACATCCAGCAACAGCCAGTCGTCTTCGCCCTTGTTGCCCGCCAGCACATCGGCCTGCATCGCCGCGCCCAGCGCAACCACTTTGTCCGGGTCCAGATTGGTCAGCGGGGTCTGGCCAAACAGCGTTTCGACGGCTTGGCGCACATGCGGCATGCGCGTGGCGCCGCCCACCAGCACCACGCCTTTCACATCAGCGGCAGTGATTTTGGCATCGCGCAGCGCTTTCTTTACCGGCGTCAGCGTCTTTTGCACCAGGTGCGCGGTCAGTTGCTGGAATTGCGCCACGGTAAATTCAACATCGATAGCCTGGCCATCCGACAAGGTGGCGGCGATATGCGTCACGTCGTGGTCGGTCAGCGCTTCTTTGGCTTCGCGCGCGCGGGTCAGTAGCAGACGCGTATCGTGCGCGTTCAGTTGCGACAGGCCGGCTTGTTCGAGCACCCAGCAGTGGATGCGATGATCAAAATCATCGCCGCCCAGTTGCGAATCACCCGAGGTGGCTTTGACTTCGAATACGCCGCGGGTCAGCTCCAGCACCGACACATCAAAGGTGCCGCCGCCCAGGTCATAAATCACATAAGTGCCTTCCGCACCGTTATCCAGCCCGTAGGCGATGGCGGCGGCGGTCGGTTCGTTCAGCAAGCGCAACACATTCAGACCGGCCAGTTTGGCGGCGTCTTTGGTGGCCTGGCGCTGCGCATCATCAAAATACGCGGGCACGGTAATCACGGCGCCAACCAGTTCGCCGCCCAAGCTGGCTTCGGCGCGGTCTTTTAACGTGCGCAGGATATCGGCCGAGACTTCCACCGGGCTTTTGATGCCCGCCGCGGTATGCAGCTTGAGCATGCCCGGCTCTTCGACAAAACGGTACGGCGTGGCCAGATCGCCGATGTCTTTCAGGCCGCGGCCCATAAAGCGTTTAACCGAGACGATGGTATTGGCCGGATCAGCATTCTGGCGCGCTTGCGCCTTGTGGCCGACTGCATCGACGCCATTGGCGCTGTAATGCACCACCGACGGCAGCAAGGTGCGGCCTTCGCTATCGGGCAGGCAGGCGGTGCTGCCGCTGCGCACGGTGGCGACCAGCGAATTGGTGGTGCCCAGATCGATGCCCACCGCCAGGCGATGCTGGTGCGGTGCGGCGGACATGCCCGGTTCAGAAATTTGCAGTAGTGCCATAGCGTCTTCAGATGTCAAAAGGCGCGCGTCAAGGCGCGCGCCAAAGGTAAAGCCAGGGGACGACGCCAGGCGCCATCAAACCCTCGCTCAGAACAACACGGATTCGATCGCGTCGCCGATTTCCTGGTCCAGCTTTTCCATAAAACGCAGCTTGCGCACGCTGAGCGCGGCGGCGGCAAAGTCTTGCGCCACATCCAGCTGTTGAGCCAGTTCGGATTCAAGCGCGCCCATTTCTTCGCGTAGTTCGCTATTGAGTTCTTCCAACCGTTCCACATTTTGCGAGGCTTTGCCTTCAGCAATATGTTCGCGCCAGATCATCTGGTTCATCAGAAAATCCATGGGCATGGCGGTATTGGTTTCTTCTTGCGTATCCACGCCTTGCAGCGCCAGCAGATAACGCGCGCGCGCCACCGGTGAACGCAGCGTTTGCCAGGCTTCGTTGACTTGCGTCGACGCCTGCAACGACAAGCGCCGCTCGGCATCGCTGCCACTGGCAAAGCGATCCGGGTGCACTCGGCCTGCAGCGCGCGGTATTGCGCGTCCAGCTGTTTGTTATCTAGCGCAAACAGGATGGGCAGCTGAAACAACTCGAAATGGTTCTGGGCAAAGTCGAAGGTCATGGGCTACGCAAGTGAAGGATTCGGGGGACTAACGACATTGTAACCAGGCGCAGCGCCACTTGCCGTGCTGCCTGGGCGGATCCACCTGCAGAAACCATAGGGTGGGTTAGCCTGCAAGGCGTAACCCACCGCACAAAGCCACCTGCTATTGCGACAGCATCATGCCGTCAAATACGCTGGGGCCAGACAGCGGACGCCGCGCCTCAAGCTATGCGGCAATGGCCTGGTCAGACATGAAACGATTCGCCGCAGCCGCACTCGTTCTTGACGTTGGGATTGTTGAACTTGAAGCCCTCGTTCAACCCTTCCTTGGTGTAATCGAGTTCAGTGCCGTCGATATACGCCAGGCTCTTGGCATCGGTATAAATCTTGACGCCGTGGCTCTCGAATTCCATATCGGTTTCGTTCAGCGCGTCGACAAACTCAAGCTTGTACGCCATGCCCGAACAACCGGCCGTCTTGACCGCCAGCCGCACGCCCAGACCCTTGCCGCGGCGGGCCAGAAAACCGGCCACATGCACCGCAGCGCGTTCAGTCAGAGATAAAGCCATCGCAAAAAAAACTCCTGTCAGCCCGCCGTGACTACACGGCGGCAACCATTACGCGTCGTGCTTCTTTTTTGTAGTCTTCCACGGCCGCCTTGATGCGTCTTCCGCCAGGATGGAGCAGTGGATTTTTTTACCGGCGGCAGCGCCAGTTCTTCGGCGATGTGGGTGTTCTTGATGGCCAGCGCTTCGTCCAGCGTCTTGCCCTTCACCCATTCGGTGATCAGCGAAGAAGAAGCAATGGCCGAGCCGCAGCCGTAGGTCTTGAACTTGGCATCTTCAATCACGCCACCCGCGCCCACCTTGATCTGCAGCTTCATCACGTCGCCACAGGCCGGTGCGCCGACCATGCCGGTACCGATGGTCTCGTCGCCTTTTTTTCAAACGAACCCACGTTACGCGGGTTTTCGTAATGATCCAGAACCTTTTCGCTATAAGCCATTTGCTTTCTCCACGCGGCCATCTCGGCCCGCACAACATTCAGTTAACACATATGCATGCACGCGGCGTGAATCACAGCCGCCTGCGCCAGGCCCGCTTAGTGCGCAGCCCACTCAATCTGGCTGATATCCACGCCGTCTTTGTACATTTCCCACAGCGGCGACAATTCGCGCAGCTTGCCGATCTTGTCGTGGATCAGCTTGATGGTGAAATCAATGTCTTCTTCGGTGGTGAAGCGGCCGATGGTAAAGCGGATCGACGAATGCGCCAGCTCATCCGAACGGCCCAGGGCACGCAGCACATACGACGGTTCCAGACTGGCGGAGGTACACGCCGAGCCGCTCGACACCGCCAGTTCTTTCAGCGCCATGATCAGCGATTCGCCTTCGACGAAGTTAAAGCTGACGTTCAGGTTGTGCGGCACGCGCGCATCCATGTCACCGTTCAGATGCACTTCTTCGATATTCGATACACCGGCCCACAGGCGATCACGCAGACCGCGGATGCGCGCCAGTTCTTCATTCATTTCAACGCGCGCCAGGCGGTACGCTTCGCCCATGCCCACGATCTGGTGCGTGGCCAGCGTGCCCGAGCGGAAACCGCGCTCATGGCCGCCACCGTGCATTTGCGCTTCCAGACGGATACGCGGCTTGCGGCGGATATACAGCGCGCCCACGCCCTTCGGGCCGTAGGTTTTGTGCGCCGACAGCGCCATCAAATCAATTTTGGATTTCTGCAGATCGATCGCCACTTTGCCGGTGGCTTGTGCGGCATCAACGTGGAACACGATGCCTTTTTTCGCGGCACAGTTCGCCAATGGCATCGACATCCTGAATCACGCCGATTTCGTTGTTCACCAGCATCACCGAAATCAGGATGGTGTCCGGGCGGATGGTGGCTTTCAGCGCATCCAGATCCAGCAGGCCATCAGCCTTGACGTCCATATACGTGACTTCAAAGCCTTCGCGCTCCAGCTCACGCATGGTGTCGAGCACGGCTTTGTGTTCGGTCTTGACCGTAATCAGGTGCTTGCCCTTGCTTTGATAGAAGTGCGCAGCGCCCTTGATGGCCAGGTTGTCGGATTCGGTCGCACCCGAAGTCCAGACGATTTCTTTCGGATCGCAATTCAGCAGCGCGGCGACTTCTGCACGGGCATCCTCGACTGCTTCTTCCGCCGTCCAGCCATAGGCATGCGAACGCGATGCCGGGTTGCCAAACATATTGGTCAGGTACGGAATCATTTTTTTCGGCCACGCGCGGGTCAACCGGCGTTGTGGCGGAATAATCGAGGTAAATCGGCAGCTGGCGATCCATGGGGTACTCCGTAACGTCTTTCTTGATATTGATAGCGAATGTTCTTGGGGCTTACTGGCCGGGCGCGCTCACCGCTTCGGCGGGGCGCGGATGGCGCTGGTCGTGCAATACGCTGGCCTGGCATTGCTGCAGACGGCGTTGTTTTTTTTCCAGTTGCTGTTCCATCAGCTGTGCCAGCGTCACCGATGACAGATAGTCATAAATGGTGCGATTCAGGCTGGCCCACAAGTCGTGGGTCATGCAGCGTGATTCTTCCAGACAGTTTTCTTTGCCGCCGCATTGGGTGGCATCGATCGGCTCGTCCACCGCCTTGATGATTTCGGCGACGGTGATGATCGTGGCTTCACGCGCCAGACAGTAGCCACCGCCCGGACCGCGCACGCTTTCCACCAGCTCGCGCCGGCGTAGCTTGCCAAACAATTGTTCCAGATAAGACAGCGAAATCTGCTGGCGCTCGCTGATCCCGGCCAGCGTGACCGGGCCATTGGCTTCACGCAGCGCCAGGTCCAGCATCGCTGTCACTGCAAACCGGCCTTTGGTCGTGAGTCGCATTGCGTTGTCTCGTTAATCTACGGGTCGAATCGTAAAATACCCTACAAATTTAGTCAACTAAAAAAGCCTGGTGTTGTACTCAACTATTCCCCGGCGCTTTGTAGGGTTTTCAGGGCCTGGCGGCGCGTTTACTCAACAATGCGATTCAGATAGCCGGGGTCAAAGTTGTCGGGCTCGGCGCGCTCATCGCTGCAATCGACGCCCATTTTTTTTCCAGCCGCGCCAACAGGCTTTCCAGTTTGCGGTCGGTGGCCATCGAGTGGTCCAGCAAGCCATGGATGGCCTGGACCAGCGGATCGGCATATCGCCTGAGATACCGTAAGCGCTGAATCCCATCTTCTGCGCTTGTTCGGCGCGCGCCTTGTCGCGGGTTTTATCGACCTCGCGCGCCACATTGGCCACCATGGTGGCGCCAGCGGGCACTTCTTTGATCACCACCGCGTTCGAGCCTATGCGCGCACCCGCGCCGACGGTAAAACCGCCCAGCACTTTGGCGCCCGCCCCGACAATCACGCCCGCTTCCAGCGTCGGATGGCGCTTGCCCTCGTTCAGCGATACGCCGCCCAGGGTCACGCCCTGGTACAAGGTGCAATCGTCGCCGACGACGGTGGTCTCGCCGATCACCGTACCCATGCCGTGGTCAATAAACACGCGGCGGCCCAAGGTCGCGCCCGGATGGATTTCGATGCCGGTCAGCCAACGCGAAAAGTGCGACACACAACGCGCCAGCAATTTACAGTCGCGCTGCCACAAGCCATGCGCCACTTGATGGAATGCCTGCGCGTGGAATCCCGGGTAACACAGCACGACTTCCAGCGCAGAACGAGCGGCTGGGTCGTGATCAAGGATCACACGGATGGTCTCACGCAAGCGATCAAGCATGGCATTCCCGTTGGAGGGCTGAAAGGCTGAGTATTTTACTCGACTATCCTGCAGGCGGCTAGCCGCGCGGCATTGCAAAAGCCACAGCGCGTGGCACCGCATCCGGCAGCACGCGCTGTGGGCTTTGCTTACTGGCCTGGCGTCGACTCAGGCACCAGCACGATCTTGCCAAAGGCACCGCGGTCCAGATGGTCCAGCGCTTGCGGCAACTCAGCAAAACGATACTGATGGTCAATCACCGGCTTGATCTGGTGCGCGTCGATAAAGCGCACCAGATCTTCCAGCGCGCGGCGATGGCCAACCGTAATGCCCTGCACCGTAATCTGTTTAAGCAGGAACGGTGCGGCCGGGCCAGACACATCAAAACCATCCAGCACCCCGATCAGCGAAACCCGGCCCGCCACCGCCACCGCGCGCAAGGACTGGGCCAGATTGCCGCCGCCGACGGTATCAAGCACGTGATCGACCCCACATTACCGGTCAATTCCAGCGCCGCATCTGCCCAGTCGATCTGATGGCGCTGGATGCCATGCGCCGCGCCCAGCGCCAGCGCGCGTTGCAATTTGGCCGCGTCGCCCGAGGTCACCAACACTGTGGCGCCCAAGGCATGTGCAATCTGCAAGCCAAACATGGCCACCCCGCCGGTGCCCTGTACCAACACGGTTTCGCCAGACTGCAAGCGACCCAGTTCCACCAACGCAAACCAGGCGGTGAGCGCGGCGCACGGCAAAGTGCTGGCTTCGGCGTCGCTCAGACTCGTGGGCGCGGCGCTGAGCCAGTCCTCATCGAGCACGATATATTCCGCCAGCACGCCTTGTTCGCGCCCGCCCAGCGAGTGATAGCCAGGATCGCGCCCGCTGCCGTGCGGCTTGCCGTCTATCCAGCCCGGGGCAAAGTTCGAGATCACCCGCGCACCTGGCGCAAAGCGCGTCGCCCCTGGCCCCACGGCATCGACCACACCCGCCATATCCGAGGCCGGAATAAACGGTTGGGGCAAAGGCAGACCCATGCCGGTTTCGATTACCAGCTTGTCGCGATAATTGAGCGATACCGCGTGCACCTTGACCCGGATCTGCCCCGGTCCGGGTTGCGGGATAGCTGCTTCGGTATAGATAAGTTGATCGCGCCCGAGGGCGCTCATGGTCCAGCGAAACATGGTCAGACTCCGGTTTAAAAAACGTCGAAGCCAGCATATCGTTGCCCATGCCGCACCAGTGGCGATAAAATTTCCGGCCATTGCATCCGCGCAGGAACCAAGGTGATGAGCGAAACGTTTAAAGATATTCCCGTGTTCGTCACCGCCGTCGAGTCCGGCAGCTTTGCCGAAGCGGCCAGCCGCCTGCATCTGACGCGTTCAGCGGTTGGCAAAACCGTTGCCCGGCTGGAACAGCGGCTGGGCGTACGTTTGTTTCATCGCACCACGCGCAGCCAGCAGCTCACTGCCGATGGCAGCGTGTTTTATGAACGCTGCTTGCGGGCGCTTGAGGAAATCCGCAGCGCCACGGCCATGCTCGAATCGGGCCGGCAGCAAGTCAGTGGGCGTTTGCGCGTATCGATGCCGGTTTTGTTCGGGCGCTTGTGCGTGGCGCCTCTGCTGCTGCAATTGACGGCGCAGCATCCCGATTTAACGCTGGAACTCTCGTTTAGCGATCGCGTGGTCGATCTGGCCGAGGATGGTTTCGATCTGGCCATCCGCAACGGCCCGCTGCCAGACTATCCCGATCTGATTGCGCGCCCCATCGCCACGCATCGCATGTATTTGTATGCCGCACCCCAATGGCTGGCGCAGCACGGCATGCCTGCCGGGCTGGGTGAGGTCGAGCGTCATGCCGGACTGCTTTATAAGTACAGCAACGGGCCTAAAGCCTGGGCGTTTCCGCACGATGACGGCAGCGTGCGCCAGATCCTGCCGCCACATCAAATCTTGATGGACGACTTGCAGGCCTTGGGCGACGCCGCCAGCGCCGGGCTCGGCATTGCGTTTTTTTGCCATGCTGGCTGGTGCGTAATGCCGTACGCGCCGGGCATCTGGTGCGCGTATTACCGCAGCATCAGGGGGTGGCGCATCACGCTTATGCGGTCTGGCGCAAAACGCCGCATTTGCCGCCGCGTATCCGGGTTGCGGTCGATCTGCTGGTGGCACAGCTAGCGGCACGCGTCGATGACATCGCGCCAGTCACCGTCGCCTGCGCACCACCGTCAGCCTGATGTGCCGGATCGGCGCGATTGCGCTCATGCCGCGACGGTTGCGTCACCTGGCTCCGAGTGGCGGCTGCGGTTTTTTTTGCCTGCTACTGATTAATCACCGGCTTATTACTCATATCAGCAATGCAATTAACCTTGATTGCAAAGCCGGGCTTCACGCTGCAACAAACCGGTTTTAAAACCGGCTCAAAGCGAAAATTACAGCACCTTAATTCGGCTTAAAAAAAAGACCGTCATGTATGACTGCGCCAGCTCATTACCTGCCGGAGTTTTCTAGCGCTTTGTAAGCAAAGCAATTTCTCGCTTTTTTTGATCATCTGCCGGTTGCGCCATCCGGCCCCAAACGGCAATGCCTGCCCGACCGCCCACAGCGTCGGGACGCGGGCCGCACCTGCCGCAATCCAACAAACACGCGCTTTGTAGGCGAACACCCGGCAGAAGCGCCGACCGCTCTCCTTTACCATCCTCGCAGTTTTGCAGCGCGCTTTATGCTGCATCACCTCATCACCGACCGATCACCGTCACGGTTTTAAAGTCCAGCTTTAACAGCAGAAACTTATATATCTCTGCCGTCGTGCTGGGATAAAGCGCCAGCCAGCTTTCATACTGGCGATAAATAATTTACTGTTGCAAGCGCAAGCGCCTGGTTTGCTAATCAGGATTCGCCGCTGCACACCGCTAAAAAAGAGAACAACGCCATGCCGCACTACGTGGATACCGTCGCCATCGATGCGTTATTTGCCGGAACGCACGCCGATCCGTTTTCTGTTCTGGGTTTGCATAGCGTCGAAGATGGCTTGGTGGTGCGCACCTTGCAGCCCGGTGCAACCGAAGTGGTGGTGGTGGATACCGCCGGCAAAAAAAATTGCCGCACTACATAGGTGGATGAGCGCGGCTTTTTTTGCCGGCCCCATCCCGCGCCGTAAAAAAAACCGGTTTCCGTATCGTCTGAAAGTGACCTGGCCCGATGGCGCCGTGGAACTGGAAGACGCTTATCGCTTTGGCCCCTGCTGGGTGATGTCGATGTCTGGTTGCTGGCCGAAGGCACGCATATGCGGCCGTTTGAGCGCTCGGCAGTCACCCCACCACGCTGGAAGGCGTTGGCGGTGTGGCCTTCGCCGTCTGGGCGCGAACGCGCGCCGGGTATCGGTGGTGGGCGAATTCAATTTCTGGGATGCCGCCGCCATCCCATGCGTTTGCGCGCCGAAGCCGGGGTGTGGGAATTGTTCGTGCCCAATGCCCAGATCGGACAAAACTTTAAATACGAAATCCGCGATGCCAACGGCCATGTGTTTTTTTAAAAGCCGATCCGTATGGTTTCTCGGCCGAATTGCGACCGAGCACGGCGTCGTGCGTGGCCAGACTGCCGGCGTGGATTGAACCGACCGAACAACGCAAGCAAGCCAATGCCTTGAATGCGCCGATGTCGATTTATGAAGTGCATCTGGCTCATGGCGGCGCGTGCCGGAAGAAGGCAATCGTTGGCTCAGTTATCGCGAGCTGGCCGATCAACTGGTGTCGTACGTTAAAGACCTCGGCTTTACTCATCTGGAATTACTGCCAATCAACGAGCATCCATTTGATGGCTCCTGGGCTACCAGCCGCTGGGCATGTACGCGCCCACCTCGCGCTTTGGCACGCCGGAAGATTTCCGTTACCTGGTCGAAACCGCCCACGCCAATGGCATCGGCATGATCCTGGATTGGGTGCCGGGGCATTTCCCCAGCGATGCGCATGGCCTGGCCATGTTCGACGGCACGCATTTGTATGAACACGCCGATCCCCGCGAAGGCTTTCATCAGGACTGGAACACGCTGATTTATAACTACGGTCGGCGCGAAGTCAGCAACTACCTGACCGGCAATGCGCTGTACTGGATTGAACGCTACGGCGTGGATGGCCTGCGTGTGGATGCCGTGGCCTCGATGTTGTATCGCGATTACAGCCGTAAAGAAGGCGAATGGGTGCCCAATGAATTTGGCGGCCGCGAGAATCTGGAGGCCATCGAGTTCCTCAAGCGCATGAACAGCATCGTCGGCAGCAACCGCCCCGAAGCCATCACCTCTGCCGAAGAATCGACCGCTTTCCCCGCCGTATCACGCCCGCCCGAGATGGGTGGCCTGGGTTTCCACTACAAGTGGAATATGGGCTGGATGCACGACACGCTCGAATACATGGGCACCGACCCGATTCATCGCAAATATCATCACCACAAGATGACGTTTGGCATGGTGTATGCGTTTAACGAAAACTTTGTGCTGCCGCTGTCGCATGACGAAGTGGTGCACGGCAAAGGCTCGTTGATTGCGCGCATGCCGGGCGATACCTGGCAGAAGTTTGCCAACCTGCGCGCGTATTACGGCTTTATGTGGGCGCACCCGGGCAAGAAGCTGCTGTTTATGGGCGGCGAATTTGCCCAGGGCGCCGAGTGGAACCACGACAGCAGTCTCGACTGGCATTTGCTGGATATCGACTGGCATCGCGGCGTGCACGATCTGGTGCGCGATCTCAACACCACCTACAAAACCAATCCAGCCCTGTACCAGGTGGATTTTGACGGCGCCGGTTTCAGCTGGATTGCGCATGACGATGGCGAAAACTCGGTGTTTTCGTTTATCCGCCACGCCGAGGACCCGAATGACCAGATCATCGTACTGAGCAACTTCACCCCGGTGCCGCGCTATGACTACCGTATCGGCGTGCCGCTGGCGGGCCGTTATGTGGAAGTGCTCAATACCGATGCCGGGCATTACTGCGGCAGCAATCTCGGCAACGCCGAAGTCCACACCGACGCCATCGGTGCCCATGGTCACGCGCAATCCCTGAGCCTGACCGTGCCGCCGCTGGCCACGATCTACCTGAAGCGCGTGGGATAAACGATGCCGCTCGGCCAGACCGCCCCCCAGACCATCGACAAGCTGCAAACCGGCTCCGCCTGGCCTTTAGGCGCGTCGCTGGATGCGGGCGGGATCAACTTTGCCGTGTATGCGGGCAATGCCACGCGGGTGGAGTTGTGTTTGTATGACGAGCACGGCGGCAATGAGCTGCAACGTTTTGATCTGCCCGGCAACGACAATGGCGTCTGGCACGGTTATCTGCCGCGCGGCAAAGCAGGCGTGTTGTATGGCTATCGCGTGCATGGCGAATACGCGCCGCTGCATGGCCAGCGCCATAATCCGGCCAAATTATTGCTGGATCCGTATGCGCGCGCCGTGGTCGGCCGTGCGCTGGATCATCCCGCCTTTAACGGCGAAGACTGAGTAAACCCGGCCAGCCCGATCCGCTTGATAGCGGCGAACTGGCACCCAAAGCCGGGTGATCGATGAACCCTATGACTGGGAAGGCGATGTACCGCTGGACCATCCGTGGGCCCAGACGGTGATCTACGAAGCGCATCCGCGCGGCCTGACCATGCAACATCCGGATATCCCCGGCGAGTTGCGCGGTAGCTACGCCGCGATCGCGCATCCGGCCATGATTGCTTATCTGCAAAAGCTGGGCATTACCGCGCTGGAACTGATGCCGGTAACCATGCACGCCGACGAGCCGCGCTTGCAGCGCATGAATCTGCGCAATTACTGGGGCTATAACCCGCTGGCGTTTATGGCGCTGGAACCGCGTTTCTGGTCCGGCCGCGCCAACACCACCCCGCTGTCTGAATTCCGCGATATGGTCAAAGCGCTGCATCAGGCCGGCATCGAAGTGATTCTGGATGTGGTGTTCAACCACACCGCCGAACTGGACGAATTGGGCCCGACGCTGTCGCTGCGTGGCATCGACAACGCGGCTTACTACCATCTGGGCAGCAACGGCGAATATCAGAACTGGACCGGCTGCGGCAACACGCTCAACCTGGGTGAGCCGCGCATGTTGCAGTTGTTGATGGACAGCCTGCGTTACTGGGTCAGCGAATGCCACGTGGATGGCTTCCGCTTTGATCTGGCGCCGGTGCTGGGCCGCGCTAATGGCCGCTTCTCGACGCAGGCGGGCGTGTTTGCCGCGCTGGCGCAAGACCCGCTGTTGTCGCGCGTCAAACTGATCGCCGAGCCGTGGGATATCGGCCCCGATGGCTACCAGCTGGGGCAATTTCCCGCCGGTTGGGCCGAATGGAACGACCAGTTTCGCGATTCGCTACGCCGCTTCTGGCTGCACGACGGCGTTAACCGCGGCCAGTTGGCGCAACGGCTGGCGGCATCGAGCGATATTTTTCAGCGCCGCGGCCGCAAACCGTATGCGTCCGTCAATCTGATCACGGCGCACGATGGTTTTACCCTGGCCGACCTGACCAGCTACAACCAGAAGCATAACGACGCCAACGGCGAACATAACCGCGACGGCCATAACGAAAACCAGTCGTGGAATTGCGGCGTGGAAGGCCCCACCGACGATGCCGATGTACTGTTGCTGCGCGAACGTTCGCGCCGCGCCTTGTTGGCATCTTTGTTACTGGCGCAAGGCACGCCGATGCTGTTGGCGGGCGATGAATTCGGCCACAGCCAGCAAGGCAATAACAACGCCTATTGCCAGGACAACGCCACCACCTGGCTGGACTGGCCGCATGCCGACCAGAACCAGATTGATTTTGTTGCCGCCCTGCTGCGATTGCGCCGGCGTTGCCATGCGCTGCAATCGGGCCTGTGGTGGCAAGATACGCCCGACGCCAGCAGTGGCGAATACGATGTGCAATGGCTAAACCCGTCGGGCGGGCCTTTGCGCCAGCACGATTGGGAAGACAACGCCGCCCGCGCCATGGGCATTTTGCTGTGCGGCGAATTCCTGATTCTGTGCAATGGCTCCGCCCACCAGATTGAATTCCGCCTGCCTCCTGGCGACTGGTGCGTGGAACTGGACAGCGCGCACGACAGGCAGACCGGCGCACATCAAGACGAATATCGTGCCAGCGCGCGCAGCATGACGATATTGACGCGCACGCTGGATCAAAACTGTGACATTTCAACGGAAGCAAAACGATGAGCAAAGAAATCGCCACACAACCGATTGCAGGGCAGAAACCGGGCACGTCCGGTTTGCGCAAAAAAAGTGACGGTGTTCCAGCAACCCAATTATCTGGAAAACTTTGTCCAGTCCATTTTTTGACGCGCTCGGCGACGTGCGTGGGCGCGAGATTGCCTTGGGGGGCGATGGTCGCTTCTACAATCGCAATGCCGTGCAGACCATCCTGAAAATGGCCGCAGCCAATGGCATCAAGCGCGTGGTGGTGGGCCAGGGCGGCATTCTGTCGACGCCGGGCACCAGCTGCGTGATCCGCAAACGCAAGTTGTCAGGCGGCATCATTCTGTCGGCATCGCACAATCCGGGCGGTCCGGACGGCGATTTCGGCATCAAGTACAACACCGAAAACGGCGGCCCGGCGCCTGAGAAAGTCACCGACGCATCTACGAGAAATCGACCACCATCACGCGTTATCTGACCGTGGATGCGCCTGATTACGACATCGACACGCTGGGCCTGGGCAAGCTGGGTGATCTGGAAGTCGAAGTGATCGATTCGGTGGAAGACTATGCCGATCTGATGCAGCAGCTGTTTGATTTTCCGGCCATCAAGAACTGGCTGGCCAACGGCCACCGCATCCGCTTTGATTCGCTGTCGGCGGTATCCGGCCCTTACGCCACGCGCATTATCGAAGGCTTGTTGGGCGCCCCCAAGGGCTCGGTAGTGAACGGGATTCCGCTGGAAGACTTCGGCGGCCACCATCCTGACCCCAACCCGGCCTACGCCACCGATCTGATCGAACACATGAACGCCACCGATGCCGCCGACCTGGGCGCCGCTTCGGATGGCGATGCCGACCGCAACATGATTGTGGGCCGCAACCTGGTGGTGACCCCGTCCGACAGCCTGGCCATCATGGCCGCCAACGCCACGCTGGTGCCCGGTTATCACAAAGGCCTGGCAGGCGTGGCACGCTCGATGCCGACGTCTTGCGCGGTAGATGCCGTGGCCAAGGCGCTGAATATCCCGGCGTTTGAAACCCCCACCGGCTGGAAATTCTTCGGCAATCTGCTGGATGCGGGCAAGGCCACGCTGTGCGGTGAAGAAAGCTATGGCACTGGCTCCGACCATGTGCGGGAAAAAGACGGCGTGTGGGCCGTGCTGTTCTGGCTGAACATCCTGGCCGCCACCGGCAAGAGCGTTAACGAAATCGTTGAGGCGCACTGGGCCAAATACGGCCGCCATTTTTTATTCGCGCCACGACTTTGAAGGCATCGATACCGACGCCGCCAACAAGCTGATGGACAGCCTGCGCGAGCGTTTGCCGCAACTGACCGGCACCCCGTTGCGCGGTCGCAAAGTGGCGCTGGCCGATGACTTTGCCTATCACGATCCGGTGGATGGTTCGCTGTCGCAAAAGCAGGGCCTGCGTCTGGTGTTTGATGACGGCAGCCGCATCGTTTATCGCCTGTCGGGCACCGGCACCGAAGGCGCCACGCTGCGGGTCTACATTGAACGTTATGAAGCCAACCCCAGCCGCCATGGCCTGGAAACGCAAACCGCACTGTCTGACCTGATCGAGCTTTCGCGCGATCTGGCACGGATATCGGAGTTAACCGGGCGGACAGAACCCACCGTCGTGACGTAAAACCAGTAGCAGGACGCTAACTATGGGCGCACACCCGCAACACGTGGAGAACACCATGCAGTACCCCATCATGGACAAAATCACCCTGGCCCGGCAGTTGCCGAATAAATCGGTGGCACTGGTGCTCGCGGGTGGACGCGGCTCGCGCCTGAAAGCCCTGACCGACCACCGCGCCAAGCCAGCGGTGCATTTCGGCGGCAAGTTCCGCATTATCGACTTTGCGCTTTCCAACTGCCTGAACTCGGGCATCCGTCGCATCGGCGTGATTACGCAATACAAGTCGCACAGCCTGTTGCGCCATCTGCAACGCGGTTGGTCGTTCTTGCGCAACGAGATGAACGAGTTCATCGACTTGCTGCCCGCGCAGCAACGTATAGACGAAGAACACTGGTATCGCGGCACTGCCGATGCGGTGTATCAGAACCTGGACATCATCCGCAGCTACCGCCCGGAATATGTCGTGATTCTGGCCGGTGATCACATCTACAAGATGGATTACTCGCGCATGCTGCTCGACCACGTTGAGCAAGGCGCCAAGTGCACCGTGGCGTGTATTGAAGTACCGCGCGAAGAAGCCACTGCGTTTGGTGTGATCCATATCGACGAATATCGCAAGATCATCGACTTTGTGGAAAAAACCGGCGGACCCACCGCCCATGCCCGGCAAGCCCGAAGTGGCGCTGGCGTCCATGGGGATCTATGTATTCGATGCCGATTACATGTATCAGCTGCTGGAAAAAAAAGACATCGAAGACGACAAGTCAGCGCATGACTTCGGTAAAGATCTGATCCCGAAAGCGGTGCTGGAAGGCGCCGCCATTGCGCATCCATTTGATTTGTCCTGCGTGTCGAGCGACCCGTCGGGCCCGGCCTACTGGCGTGATGTCGGTACCGTCGATGCCTACTGGAAAGCCAACCTCGACCTGGCCTCGGTCACCCCGGAACTGGATGTGTACGACCAGGACTGGCCGATCTGGAGCTATCAGGAACAACTGCCGCCGGCCAAGTTTGTGCAGGATCGCAACGGCAGCCACGGCATGACGCTCAATT
This sequence comes from Silvimonas sp. JCM 19000, assembly GCA_001313065.1. The sequence continues at coordinate 10,868 of BBFD01000002.1, read as the reverse complement.
CGCTGGTGTCGGGCGGTTGTATCGTCAGCGGCTCGTTGGTGCTGAATTCGGTGCTGTTTAACAAGGTGCGCGTGCATTCGTTCTGCACGGTGGATTCGGCGGTGATTCTGCCGGACGTCACCATCGGCCGCTCGGCGCGTCTGCGCCGTTGCGTCATCGACCGCGGTTGCACCATCCGGAAGGCATGGTGATTGGCGAGAATGTTGAAGAAGACAAGCGCCGTTTCCATCGCTCGGAAGGCGGCATTGTGCTGGTCACCAAAGACATGCTCGCCGCGCTGTAAAGTCTTTGCCACCCCGCCTGCGTATGCTGGGCGGGGTGGTGCGCTGTGCTACGCCTGTATCCGGGTCTGCTGCCGTTGTGCGGCGCAGACTCCGATATGGGCGTCATTCTGTAGATCTCCCGCTCTTCGCGACCAAGGAAACCGACCATGCTGGTTCTGCACGTCTGCTCCGAACTCTTTCCCCTATTAAAAAACTGGCGGCCTGGCTGATGTAACCGGCGCATTGCCGCTGGCCTTGCAAGAACTGGGCGCCGATGTGCGCGTGCTGTTGCCGGGCTTTCCGGCCATTCGTAATGGCCTGGTCGAAGAAGGCGTGGTCGCTGAATTCGATACCTTTGCCGGCCCGGTGCGCTTGCTGTATGGCCACCTGCCCGACACGCATCTGGCGTGTACGTGATAGACGCGCCGTCGTTGTACAACCGCAGCGGCAATCCGTATATGGACCCGCGCCAGGAACCGTATTCGGATAACCATCTGCGCTTTGCATTGCTGGGTTATGTGGGCGCGGAGCTGGCCAGCGGTCGCGATCCGTACTGGCGCCCCGAAGTTGTGCACGGCCATGACTGGCACGCTGGCTTGCTGCCCGCGTATCTGGCTGCGCGCGGCCGTCCGGCCAAATCGGTGTTCACCATTCACAACCTGGCTTATCAGGCGTGTTTGCGCCGCATCACTTTGGCGAACTGCAATTGCCCGGCGACTTCTTCTCGGTGGAAGGGGTTGAGTTCCATGGCCAGATTTCTTTTTTGAAGGCTGGCTTGTACTACGCCGACCACATCACCACGGTCAGCCCCACCTATGCCGCCGAAATCACCACGCCCGAGCAAGGCTGCGGCTGGATGGCTTGTTGCGCGATCGCAGCGGGCATCTGACCGGCATCCTGAATGGCGTTGATCCCAAGGTGTGGAACCCGGATTCCGACCCGCTGATCGGCGCCAATTACAGCGTGGCCAAGCCGCAGAACAAAACGCGTTGCAAAGTGGCGCTGCAAGAACACACCAGCCTGCAATCGGATGTGGATGCGCCGCTGTTTGCCGTGGTCAGCCGCCTGACCGAACAGAAAGGCCTGCATCTGGTCCTGGAATTGCTTCCGGAACTGGTAGCCGCAGGCGGCCAGTTTGTGTTGCTGGGCACCGGCGACCCCGAGCTGGAACGCGCCTTCAGCGCCGCCGGGATGCGTGATCCAGGACAAGTGTCCGTGCAGATCGGCTATGACGAAGCGTGGTCGCACTCTATCATGGCCGCTGCTGACGTCGTTTTAGTGCCCAGCCGCTTTGAACCGTGCGGACTGACCCAGCTTTACGGATTGAAGTACGGCGCGCTGCCACTGGTGCGCCACGTGGGCGGCCTGGCCGATACCGTTGTCGACAGCACACTCGAAGATATCGCCGACAATACGGCGACCGGTTTTGTGTTCAATGACTTTGATGTGAATGATCTTCGCCGCGCCATGCGCCGTGCATTTGCGCTATGGTCAAAGCAAAAGGAATGGAAAGCGGTACGCAAGAACGCCATGCAACAAGACTTTGGCTGGGAAGCTCGGCGCGCTCGTACTACCACCTCTACGAAAGACTGTTGGCTCACTGACAAAAAACTTCTGGAGTTCGAACATGACTGTGTCGTTCGTCCATGACTCACCGGGCACCGATGTTGCCGCGCTCAAGCGCTCGATTGCCAACAAGCTGGTGTTTGCCATTGGCAAAGATCCGATTTCGGCACAACAACGCGACTGGCTTAATGCCACCTTCCTGGCGGTGCGCGACCGCCTGATCGAACGCTGGATGCGCACGACGCGCGCCCAGTATTCGCAAGACGTCAAACGCGTGTATTACCTCTCGATGGAATTCCTGATCGGCCGCGCGCTGACCAATGCCTTGCTGGCCTTGGGTCTGTACGACGAAGTGCGTGGCGCACTGGATGAACTGGGCATGGATTACAACGAGCTGGTCGAGCTGGAACCCGATGCCGCACTCGGCAACGGTGGCCTTGGCCGTCTTGCGGCATGCTTTCTGGATTCGATGGCCACGCTGGCGCTGCCGGGCTATGGCTACGGCATCCGTTACGACTATGGCATGTTCAAGCAGCGCATCATCGACGGTAACCAGGTCGAGACGCCCGATTACTGGCTGGCCTACGGCTATCCGTGGGAATTCGCCCGCCCTGAAGTGCAATATCTGGTGCGCTTTGGCGGGCGTCTGCAAGAAGAAAACCATCGCACGCGCTGGATTGAAACGCATGACGTATTCGCCCAGGCGCACGACCAGATCATCCCCGGTTACGACACCACCGCCACCAACACGCTGCGGCTGTGGTCGGCGCGCGCTTCCAATGAAATCAACCTGACCAAGTTTAACCAGGGCGATTATTTTGCCGCGGTCGAAGACAAGAATTTGTCCGAAAACGTGTCGCGCGTGCTCTACCCCGATGACTCCACCTATGGCGGCAAAGAACTGCGTCTGCGCCAGGAGTACTTCTTTACCTCAGCCAGCCTGCAAGACATCATCCGGCGCTTCCGCCAGACCGATGATGACTTCAGCAAATTCCCCGACAAGGTATCGATCCACCTGAACGATACCCACCGGTGCTGGCCATCCCTGAGCTGATGCGTATTCTGGTGGACGAATACGAAGTCAGTTGGGACGACGCGTGGGACATCACGCAAAAGACCTTCAGCTATACCAACCACACGCTGATGCAGGAAGCGCTGGAAACGTGGGCGGTGGATCTGGTCGGCCGCGTGCTGCCGCGCCATATGAAGCTGATCTTCGAAATCAACGAACGCTTTCTGGACGACACGCGCGCGCATCACAAGGGCGATACCGAGCTGATCCGGCGCATCTCGCTGATCGACGAGTCGGGCGAACGCCGCGTGCGCATGGCCTGGTTGGCCGTGGTGGCCAGCCACAAGATCAATGGCGTGTCGGCGCTGCACTCCGAACTGATGGTGCAGTCCATCTTTAAAGACTTTGCCGAGCTGTTCCCCGGCCGCTTTAACAACAAAACCAACGGCATTACGCCGCGGCGCTGGCTGGCGCAAGCCAACCCTGCCCTGTCGGGCGTGATCGATCGCTATATCGGCAAAACCTGGCGCGGCAATCTGGATGAGCTGGCCGAACTGCGCGAACACGTTGATTTTCCGGCCTTCACCAAAGCCATCGCCGACGCCAAGTTCGAAAACAAACGCCGTCTGGCTTTGCATATCGCGCGCAAGCTGGGCGGGGTGGTCGATCCACATTCCTTGTTTGATGTGCAGGTGAAGCGCATCCACGAATACAAGCGCCAGTTGCTGAATGTGCTGCACGTGATTACGCGCTACAACCGCATCCTGAAGCATCCCGAGAAAGACGTAGTGCCGCGCGTGGTGATCTTTGCCGGCAAAGCGGCTTCGGCCTACAAGATGGCCAAAACCATCATCAAGCTGATCAACGACGTGGGCCGCAAGATCAACAACGACCCCAACGTGGGCGACAAGCTGAAAGTGGTGTTCATCCCCAACTATGGCGTGAGCCTGGCGGAGTTGATCATCCCGGCGGCGGATTTGTCGGAGCAGATTTCGTTGGCGGGCACCGAAGCTCCGGCACCGGCAATATGAAATTTGCCCTCAACGGCGCGCTGACCATCGGCACGCTGGATGGTGCCAACGTCGAAATCAAAGAAGCGGTGGGCGACGACAATATCTTTATCTTCGGCAACACCACGCCCCAGGTCGAAGCGCTGCGCGCCCAAGGCTACAACCCGCGCAAGTACTACGACGAAGACGAAGAGCTGCGTGAGGTGCTGAATATGCTGGCGTCTGGCGTATTCAGCCCGGATGATCCCGAACGCTATCGCACCATCTTTGATGTGCTGGTTAACTGGGGCGACCACTACCAACTGCTGGCCGACTACCGTTCTTATGTCGACACGCAAGACAAGGTGGACGCGCTGTATCGCAAGCAGGATGCATGGACCCGCGCGGCGGCAATCAATATCGCCAGCATGGGGCCGTTCTCGTCTGACCGCACCATCCGCGAATACGCCGAAGACATCTGGAATGTAAAACCCGTCAAACTTTAACCAGGGCGGGGCAATACTCTGAAACACGGCGGCCTGGTGCCGCCGTGTGTTTATCTATACGGAAGAAAACAAGAATGGCTAACGATGATCATCTGATCGAACATTTTGTGGCAACCGAGCGCGTGTTCGACGGCAAGCTGCTGCACATCAACCGCGACACCGTGCGCCTGCCCGACGGCAGCAGCGCCACGCGCGAATATATCGAACACCCAGGCGCAGTGATGGTGGTGCCGGTGCTTCCCGACGGCCGTTTGCTGATGGAACGGCAGTATCGCTATCCGCTAAAACAGGTATTTCTGGAATTTCCGGCCGGCAAGCTGGAAATTGGCGAAGACCCGCTCGAATGCGGCAAGCGCGAACTGCTGGAAGAAACCGGCTACACCGCGCAGCACTGGCAAAAGCTGGGCGTGCTGCACCCGATCATCAGCTACACCACCGAAATGATCCATATGTACCTGGCCCACGGCCTGACCGAGGCGCGGCGCAGCTGATGAAGGCGAGTTTGTGGAATGCCTGCCGGTTAGCCAGGCTGAATTGGTAGCGGGCATTCTGGAAGGCAAGGTGACGGACGCCAAGACGATTACCGGCGCGTTCTGGCTGCAGAATTTGCCCGCGGCGATGAGCGGCGTGGCGGAGGATTGAGCTTTTTCCTAAATCCTTGAAGCCACCCTAAGATTTATCCTGCAGGTCGCCTATCAACAAGAGCACCGGCACGCATCTTGCACGCCGGTTTTTTTGTTTCGACTTTCGGGGGATAGATGCATGGATCTGGAAACATTGATCAGGTTTTTTTGTTCCCTGACGGAACCTGCCCGGCCAGCAGACCGCCCGATGCGGTGGAGGCGCCCAGCTGGCATACCTGCCCCAACTGGCCGGTCGATGTTTTTTTGGTTTCGCCGCCTGCGTGCTGGATAAAACCGGCCTGTTGCAATACATCGGGCGAACCGCGAGTGAGACCGCAGCGCTGCAACCTGAACGTCTGCGCCAACAGGCGTCCGACTGGCAAGCTGGTTACGTGGCACCTGCACGCGTGGTCAAAGCCTGGGATTTTGTCTGGTCGCAACGGACCACGCTGATCGATGAGGTCAAGAACCAGCCCCGACTGCAGTACTTTCTGCACTATTTGTTTCGCTGCGCAGAACCAGATTGCGGACTCGATGGCCGGCCAGAGCGGTACGACTGAGATGCAGGATGTGCCACAACGGCACAGGCCAATCGTTATCAAAGTAGCTCGGACCTCGCCGGGAATGTGGGGGCAGCCGCCTCGGGTGACGATACCCCGATCATCCGTACCGGATCAGATCAACCGGTGGCGCGCATCTTCAGCGACGACGGCCGACCTGGATTCCGTTATGCCAACGGTGTAGAAATTTACGCCCTGCCTGACCCGAGCGAAGGCATCACCGGGCATGAGCTTCCGGTCTGGCAGGCAACAGGTGGTACCGCTACACCGGAAAGCACCTGGCAGGCGTTCCAGCGCGGGTTCAGTCGTGGTGATCTGGGGGTGATGGAGACTTCGTCAGCGGCCACAGCCGGGGCTTATGTTGGCGAGTTCTGGAATGGCACCAAACAGCTGGGCTATGAGATGTCGGGAGCGGCCAGCATGGATCAGGCTCGGGCCAACTTCAACGCCGGCAATTACGGCTATGCGTATGCCTATACGGCCAAAGCGTTTGCTGACCCGCTGGTGACCCTCATGTCGGGCAGTGGTCGGGCGACGGCTGGGGTGACTGGGGCGTTCGTGAGAGAGGCGAGCTTTGGGTCTGGGACTATTACAAGTACAGTAGCCGGCTCGGCCTACCAAGATATTGTTGGTCGTGTTCCAGGGCAAATCCTTTCTCAGGCCGATGCACTTACCCCCGGCATTTTGGGCAACGATCTAGCGGGACTCCCCGGAACCTTCTCTGGCGGTCGTTATGCAACAATGCAACTGGAGCAGCCCATGACAGTCTATCGGGCTTGGGCGCCTGGCCAGTCCAGAGAATTTGGCGCATTTTGGTCGTTAGAAGAACCGACTGGTTCTCTTCAGGCTCGTATTGATTCGGCCTTTTACCTGAGTGGGGGAATGTTCGGGGCACCCCATTTAACGCACAAGCCACTCAATACACCACGGTTCAACTACCCGCAGGAACCACTATCCATATTGGAGAGGTAGGGTCCCAGGGAAGTGCGTGGATCGGGGGAAAGAGTCAGTTGTTAATTGACGGTGGGGCACAGCCCGCATGGAAGATTGGGGGAGGCGTACTAAGATGAGCGGCAATGCGACAGTGGAAGAATGTGATTGCGGAACACTTCGGGAGGCTGGCCCATTTACAGGGTGGAACGACTTTGATGCATTTGACGCGGTATTGAAGGCTGAAACGAGCCTCGTACAAGTACCGGTTAAAGCACCATATTCTAATGTGGGCCTACTAGAGCGTTGGTATCAGTGCAGTAAATGCCAGTGTATTTGGCGTTTGGTAGAACCAGACCCACCGTTTGCGGGCTTGTGGGAACAGGTATCGTAAACGCCTCTTTGAGTTAAGTGACTGACGCCCGCCTTGAGCGGGCGTTTTTTACGTTCTGCCTGCTGCGCCAGAATCGCCTACTTTTTTATCTACTATTCGCCTACTTTGTGCCTACCAGCGGGTGTCCTGCTCGTAAAACGCCTACTTTTTTTGCCTACTTTTAATCTACCAATCATCTACTTTTTTTTACCAACTTGCCCATTGCTGCCTGACTGGTTCGTCGGCATTGCCGCAGCTGCCGCCAGCGGGGTGGGTGAGGACGCTTTGCATTGCGGATTCCGGGGGCGGCCGTGGATCATTTGCGGTGTTTGCTGGCCCGTTCCCTTAATGCATAACAGCACATACACCATACGCAGGCCTGCCCGCACCCCTAACTGTTTGATCCGTATTGGTTAATCGGTCACTTCCGGCATGCTCGTTGCCACCGGGCTTTAGGCAAACCCTCACCAACACCTTGATCTGCAAGCGCAAACCCCGCCACCACGCTGCCACCGCAGCTGTGGGTGATTGGCGAGTGTTCCGGGAAGCCGTCCTCGGCGGTGCGGCAGGCGTAAAACGGGGTGGTTTGCGGCCTGGTGGCGGAGTTACACCGAAGTTACACTTATGTCGTTCTGAAACAGGGCCTTGCCATAAAGCGTAGCTGAATGTTTGCACCTGGATTTGCCAATTCAACATGCAAATCAATGGCTTGTCCTCGCAGGTGCCCTGCGTATGGTGTAGATGGTTTTATGCGTTAAGGGAAAGGATCTCCCTCACCCTCAAATCCCCCATCTGCCAGCAAAACAGCCATCAAGCGGCGTCCACCTCACACGATCAGGCGGTGCCTGATCGCAAACCCGGTCATGCACAGACCGGTTTGCTCACTTCTTGCTCACTATTTGCTTATTTCAAGTGGTCTGGCTGGGGAATTTGCTTACTTTTTTGCTCACTAAATGCTCACTATTTGCTCACTGCGGGGGCTTGCCGGGTGCTGTCACCTTTGGCCGGGATTCAGCCTGGGCTTGCAGCACGGCGATGTAGTCTGCCAGCTGTGGCTGCTGGTGTGGCCTGAAGTGCCCGCGCAGGATGGCGGCCAGTTCGGCTCCGGCAGATCGATCCGGGTGGCGATAGTGGCCAGCGGGCGGTCGCCGATCAGGTCCTGCAGTTGCATGACCAGGGCCGAGGTGGCACGCATGCCTTCGGGGTCTGCATAGCCCAGGTCGGCATAGACGTTGCCGCTGGATGGGGTGAACGTGGTCATGGATGGGTCCTGCCGGTGTGTTTGTAGGTTGATCTGTATATAGCTGCTAAAAAAAGCCCCTGACCCCGGCCTGTGGCGTGGGGTTGACGGTGGGCTTCCGGTTTAGCTGCTGAGCCCTTTGACCATCTGCTTGGTCTGGTACTTCAGGATCATGCCTTCCAGCAGCGCCTTGACGATTTGGCGTTCTTCCTCGGGCATGTGAGAACGTGGTCCGTCTGACGACCTGCGCCTGCAGCATCCAGCCATGCTCGGCCATGCAAGACTGGAAACCACACAGATCTACACCCAGGTCAGCATCCGCGCCCTCAAGGCCATCCACACTGCCACGCACCCCGGACGGATCATCCGGCCGCGTGGTGATGCGCTGGACCAAGCGCTGGCGGAATACGATGCCCCGCCCGCAACACCGGCGCCGGTCGAACTGGCCGACCTGCTGGCGGCGCTGGACGCCGAGGCGGATGAAGAGCTGGACGGTGAGGCCTGACGCAAGCGGACCCTCGGCCGTACGTCTTCCATCTATTGCACTGAGTGGTATAATTCGTGCTATACATCTGGTCTGACCATGCACATCTACACAACCCGCGCGTTTGACAAATGGGCCGAAAAAAGAAGGCCTGAGCCATGCCGCACTGATCACCGCCGTCGCCGAAATTGAACACGGCCTGGTCGATGCCGACTTGGGCGGGCATGTTGTGAAAAAAAGCGGGTCGCGCTGCCTGGGCGCGGCAAAAGCGGCGGTGCGCGCACGCTGCTGGCCTGGACCCTGGGTGATCGTGCCTTCTTCCTGTACGGCTTTGCAAGAACGAGCGCGACAACATTGATGACAAAGAGCTGAAAGCCCTGAAGCAGCTGGCCGCATTCCAGCTGGGGCTCAGTCCGGCGCAACTGGCGCATGCGCTGGCCGAAGGCAAACTGATTGAGGTAAAGAACGATGACGAGCCGACTCCTGAAAACCCTGCATGAAACTGCCCTGGACTTCGCCGAAATCGGTTTGATGGACCAGCAGACCCTGCGTGAATTTGACGTCACCTGCCTGCCGCCGGTGAAAGCCTATACGGCGGACGAGATCCGGAGCCTGCGCCTGCGCAGCCGGGCCAGCCAGGCTGTGTTTGCGGCCTACCTGAACACCAGCCCTCGACGGTGCAGAAATGGGAACGGGGTGACAAGCACCCCAACGGTCCGTCACTGAAGCTGCTCAACCTGGTTGAACGCAAAGGGCTGGAAGCCCTGGCCTGACGCCAGCTTCTTCCTGCTGTAAAGAGCCCACGGCCACCCGGTAACCCCGCGTGGCTGTTGTTGTATCTGGCCTTGAGCAGCGCAAACCCGGGGGCATGGCCCCAGCTAGCCGCAGTTCCGCCACCACAGCGCAAAAACTGAGCGCGGTTCATATATCCCGATCAACAAAGCCGGCAATGCCGGCTTTGTTGATTAGTCAGGCCTGACCGAATCAGGCCTTTTTTCTTGTGCCGCGGTACGGCAGATTTTTTTGGCTTTGCTGGTGTGGGCCGGTTTGGCGGCTTTGCGGCTGGGCGCGGGTTGTCTGGCCTTGCCTGTGCTGGGGTGTGCGGCTTTTGGCGTAGTGGCCAGCGCGGTGACGTGCGCTTTACCGGCTTTGGTCGACGCTTTCTTGCCCGCTTTGCTGTGCGTTTTACCGTGGCTGCGTTTGCTGGCGTGGGCCGGGGCCGCGGTGCTTTGCTGTTGTGGGCCGGGGTCATTACTTTGTGCACTTGCGCGGGCGGCGGCATGGACGAGGGATCATCGAAAGGCAGCGGCGCGTCATCGGCGTAGACAGTGGCGGCGGATAACAGCAGTGCGCCTACCACCAGTTTGAGAATTCGTTGCATCGGGTAATCCTGGACTTGGTCTATCGAGAGCCCCAGTGCGAAGACTGGAAAAGCCTGATTCGGTTTAACGCTTAAGGCGCGCAAAGGTTGCAGTATACCTGCGCGGTCTTGTAATTCCGGGCGCGGTATTTTTTACGATATTCGGGAAGTCAGCGGGTCAGCATGTATTCGGCATAAAACAATGCAAACAGTATTGGCTGATGCAGCAGATACACCAGCAGACTGTGCCGACCTAGCCAAAGCAAGGGTTTGGGCAGATACGGTTGCAGCGCGCTGACCCAGGCTGGCAAGGCAAACTGGTGGCGCTTCCACCAGAAACCGAGGCCATGCCGATAAACACCACGCCCATCCATGGCAGCAGCGGCACGTAATCTTCAGTCACTGGTTTTTTCGCTGACCAGGCCGATCCAGTTAAGCCATTTGGGATTCATCTGCGGCATTTGCACCAACAGCCCTACCGCCAGCGCCAGCCCACCAAACGCTGCATTCCACAGGCCCAGGGTCAGCAGTCCACGGCCGATCAAAGCTGCAATGGCATTGAAATGCAGAATGCCAAAATAAATAAACGAGTCTGGAAACAGGTAATAGCTGGCGACCGACACACAGGCCGCGCCGCCGACGATTTGCCACCAACGCTTGATAAAGCCCCGCGCGGATTGGCGTTCGGCCAGCACCAGGCTCAAGCCAACCAGCAACAAGAAGCTGGTGACTATGCCGTCGCGCCAGGCCATCCAGCGCCAGTCGGTCAGAAACTGAAAATGGGTCAGGCGGAAAAAAAACGTGGTGTCGTAACAGGTGTGGTACGCAATCATCATGCACACCGCAAAGCCGCGTAGCGCATCAATGATGGGCAGGCGTGGCACGGCCTCGTTGCTGGGCGTGACGTCAAGAATACGCGCAGGTTTGCGCCGCCGAGCCCGCATGCTTTACGGCGCCTGCAA
>BBFD01000001.1 GCA_001313065.1 Silvimonas sp. JCM 19000 | reverse complement strand
CATCCAAATGCAAAACCAGAAAATTCGTATCCGCCTGAAAGCATTCGACTACGCGCTGATCGACCGTTCCGCTCAGGAAATCGTTGATACCGCCAAGCGTACCGGTGCTGTGGTGAAGGGCCCGGTTCCGTTGCCGACGAAAATCGAACGTTTCGACGTTCTGCGTTCGCCGCACGTGAACAAGACCTCCCGCGACCAGTTCGAAATCCGTACTCATCTGCGCCTGATGGACATTGTCGATCCTACCGACAAGACCGTTGACGCCCTGATGAAACTGGATCTGCCGGCTGGCGTGGACGTAGAAATCAAGCTGCAGTAATGCAGTTGCCCCGGTCGCGGTAACGCGGCCGGGGTGGTCTGATCGGGTGTAAATCAGAAAAGACCATATAAATCAGCAGGATTTTTTTGGCTTTGGCAGGCTAAGTGCTTGCAGGGGCAGGAAAATCAGTGCTAATATCGCGAGCTTGTCATCTTTTGGGTGACAAGCTTTCTTTTTTTATTAATTGGTTATTTGCCGGTCAATCGAAATCGGCCCTGAAAAGGAAATAACTATGAGCTTAGGTCTAGTCGGTCGCAAAGTCGGCATGACCCGCGTCTTCGCTGAGGATGGTGCTTCCATCCCGGTGACGGTGCTGGATCTGTCGGCCAATCGCGTCACGCAGGTCAAAACGCCCGAAACTGACGGCTACGCAGCTGTGCAAGTTTCGTTTGGCGCCAAGAAGGCTAATCGCGTTAACAAAGCGGAAGCCGGTCACTTTGCTAAAGCAGGTGTTGAAGCTGGTCTCGGTCTCGTTGAGTTCCGTGTACCCGCTGACAAAATCACCGAGCTGAAAGCAGGCGATTCGCTGTCCGTTGAGTTGTTCGCTATTGGTCAGATGGTTGATGTCACTGGCACTACCCAGGGTAAGGGTTTTGCTGGCGCGATCAAGCGTCACCATTTCAGCTCCAACCGTGCTTCCCACGGTAACTCCCGTTCGCACAACGTGCCGGGTTCCATTGGTCAAGCGCAAGATCCGGCCGCGTGCTGCCGGGTAAGCGTATGCCGGGTCAGCTTGGTAACGTCAAGCGTACCGTGCAGAACCTGGAAGTCGTGCGTGTGGATGCCGAGCGTCAACTGCTGTTGGTGAAGGGCGCTGTCCCTGGCTCCAAGGGCAATGACGTGATCGTTCGCCCCAGTGTGAAGGCAGGTGCGTGATGGAACTGAAAGTCATTAATGCAAACGGCGAAGCGCAAGCTGCTGTCGCTGGCTCCGATACCCTGTTCGCACGTGAATTCAACGAAGCGCTGGTTCACCAGGTTGTGACCGCGTACTTCGCGAATGCACGTAGCGGTAACCGTGCTCAGAAAGATCGTGAGCAGGTTAAACACTCCACCAAGAAGCCGTTCCGTCAAAAGGGCACTGGTCGTGCTCGTGCCGGTATGACTTCGTCGCCGCTGTGGCGTGGTGGTGGTCGCATTTTCCCGAACAGCCCGGACGAGAACTTCAGCCACAAGGTTAACCGCAAGATGTACCGCGCCGGTATCGCGACCATTCTGTCGCAACTGGTTCGCGAAGAACGTCTGGTGGTGGTTGACAGCTTTACGCTGGAAGCCCCGAAGACCAAGGCTTTCGTGCAGAAGCTCGAAACCCTGAAGCTCGAAAACGCGCTGATCATCACGAAGGAACTGGACGAAAACCTGTACCTGGCTTCGCGCAACCTGAACAACGTTCTGGTGCTCGAGCCGTCGCAGGCTGATCCGGTGAGCCTCGTGCGCTTCAAGAAAGTAGTGCTGACCCGCGATGCGCTGGCTGCCTTCGAGGAGATGTTCGCATGACGCAATTTACTGAAAACCGTCTGCTGCAGGTTCTGCGCGCACCGGTGGTCTCTGAAAAGTCGACCTTCGTTGCCGAAAAGAACGAGCAAATCGTGTTCCGCGTATCCACGGATGCCACCAAGGCCGAAATCGCCGCCGCTATTGAACTGCTGTTCAAGGTGAAGGTTGAGGCTGTGCAGGTTGTAAACGTCAAGGGCAAAGTCAAGCGCTCGGGTCGTTTCACCGGTCGTCGTGCTAGCTGGAAGAAGGCTTATATCAGCCTTGTAGCCGGCCAGGAAATCGACCTCTCGGCTGCGCAATAAGGAGACTGAAAAAAATGGCATTGGTAAAAGTAAAACCGACGTCCCCCGGTCGCCGCGCTGTCGTCAAGGTTGTAAACCCTGATCTGCATAAAGGTGCGCCGTACGCACCGCTGCTGGAAGCGCAATCGAAGACCGCCGGCCGTAACAACCGCGGTGTGATCACGACCCGTCATAAGGGTGGTGGCCACAAGCAGCATTACCGGATTATCGATTTCAAGCGCAACAAGGACGGTATCCCGGCCAAGGTTGAACGCCTGGAATACGATCCGAACCGTACCGCCAACATCGCGCTGCTGTGCTACGCCGATGGCGAACGTCGCTACATCATCGCCCCGAAGGGCGTGCAAGCTGGTGCCGTGCTGGTGTCGGGCGCTGAAGCCCCGATCAAGGCCGGTAACGCACTGCCGATCCGCAATATTCCGGTGGGTTCCACGATCCACTGCGTTGAATTGCAACCGGGCAAGGGCGCACAGCTGGCTCGTTCGGCTGGCGTGAGTGTTCAATTGCTGGCTCGTGAAGGTGCTTACGCTCAGTTGCGTCTGCGCTCTGGCGAAATCCGCAAGGTGCACATCGACTGCCGCGCAACGCTGGGCGAAGTAGGCAACGAAGAACATAGCCTGCGCTCTTACGGTAAAGCCGGTGCCAAGCGTTGGTTGGGTATTCGCCCGACCGTACGTGGTACCGCAATGAACCCGATCGATCACCCGCACGGTGGTGGTGAGGGTCGTACTGGTGAAGGTCGTGTGCCGGTTAGCCCATGGGGCCAGCCGACCAAGGGCTACCGTACCCGTAACAACAAGCGTACCGATGGCATGATCGTTCGTCGTCGTCCTGCGAATAAGAGGTAATTGAACATGGCACGTTCTGTCAAGAAAGGCCCGTTTGTAGACCTGCACCTGATCAAGAAGATCGAGGCTGCGCGTACTTCGAACGACAAGCGCCCCATCAAGACCTGGTCGCGTCGTTCTACCGTTCTGCCGGATTTCGTCGGTCTGACGATCGCTGTGCACAACGGCAAGCAACACGTACCGGTTTACGTGAACGAAAACATGGTTGGCCACAAGTTGGGCGAGTTTGCACTCACCCGTACTTTCAAAGGTCATGCCGCCGACAAAAAAAGCCAAGCGCTAAGGTGATGCCATGCAAGTATCCGCTGTACTGAGCAATGCTCGCCTCTCCGCACAAAAAAAGCGCGTCTTGTCGCCGATCTCGTTCGTGGCAAGCCGGTGGAGCAGGCTCTGAACATCCTGCTTTCAGCCCGAAAAAGGGCGCAGTGCTGATCAAGAAAGTACTGGAGTCCGCGATTGCCAACGCCGAGCACAACGAAGGCGCTGACATCGATGCACTCAAAGTCGCCACGATCTATGTGGACAAAGGGCCGTCTCTGAAGCGTTTTTTCCGCGCGTGCAAAAGGCCGCGGCAATCGCATCGAGAAGCAAACCTGCCACATCACGCTGACTGTTGGCGACTAAGGAGCGATTATGGGTCAGAAAATTCATCCGACGGGTTTTCGTCTCGCCGTCACCAAGAACTGGGGCTCACGCTGGTACGCTAACAGCAAGAACTTCAGCAAGATGTTGACTGAAGATATCGAAGTCCGTGAGTTCCTGAAGAAAAAACTCGCAAACGCCGCGGTTAGCCGTGTCGTGATCGAGCGTCCGGCCAAGAATGCCAAGATCACCATCCACACGGCTCGTCCGGGTGTTGTGATCGGCAAGAAGGGCGAAGACATCGAAGTATTGAAGGGCCAACTTCAGGCCATCCTGAAGGTGCCGGTTCACGTCAATATCGAAGAAGTTCGCAAGCCTGAAATTGACGCGCAAATCATCGCCGACAGCATCGCTTCGCAACTTGAAAAGCGTGTGATGTTCCGTCGTGCCATGAAGCGCGCCATGCAAAACGCCATGCGTCTGGGTGCTCAAGGCATCAAGATCATGTCGGCAGGCCGTCTGAACGGTATCGAAATCGCACGTACCGAGTGGTATCGCGAAGGCCGCGTGCCGTTGCATACCCTGCGTGCCGATATTGACTACGCGACCTCTGAAGCCAGCACCACCTACGGCATCATTGGTATCAAGGTTTGGGTTTACAAAGGTGAAATGAAGCCTGGCGAAAAGGCTGCACAAGAACCGGTAGAAACCCGCAAGCGTGAACGTAAGGGGCCTCGCAATGCTGCAGCCAACTAGACTCAAGTACCGTAAGGTCCAGAAGGGTCGTAACACCGGTATCGCTACCCGCGGTAACAGCGTTGCGTTCGGCACTTTTGGCCTGAAGTCGACCAGCCGCGGTCGTCTGACTGCTCGTCAGATCGAAGCTGCGCGTCGTGCTATCACTCGTCACATCAAGCGTGGCGGTCGCGTGTGGATCCGTGTGTTCCCGGACAAACCGATCTCGACCAAGCCCGCTGAAGTGCGGATGGGTAACGGTAAGGGCAGCCCGGAATACTGGGTCGCCGAAATTCAACCTGGCAAGGTACTGTACGAACTGGACGGCGTCGACGAGGCAATCGCTCGTGAAGCCTTCCGCCTGGCTTCGGCCAAGCTGCCGTTCGCAACGACCTTCGTCTCTCGTCAAGTGGGGCAATGATGAAAGCTGCTGAACTTCGTCAGAAATCCGAAGGCGAGCTGAAGAGCGAACTGACTGCGCTGTTGAAAGCCCAGTTCAGCCTGCGCATGCAGCACGCTACCGGCCAACTCGCAAAAAAACAGCGAGATCAACCGCGTGCGCAAAGACATTGCGCGCATCCGTACCATCATGGCTGAAAAGGCGGCGTGAACATGAGCGAAGCGAAACTGAAGCGTACGCTGACCGGCCGTGTTGTCAGCGACAAAATGGACAAGACCGTAACCGTGCTCGTTGAGCATCTGGTTAAGCACCCGCTGTATGGCAAGGTGGTTCGTCGTTCCAAGAAGTACCACGCGCATGATGAAACCAACCAGTATCACGAAGGTGATCTGGTGACGATCGAAGAAGGTCGTCCGCTGTCCCGCACCAAGACCTGGGTTGTTACCGGTTCTGTGCAAAAGGGTCAGGCAGTCTAAGGTATTGCCGTTTGCCGCTGGCAAACGTAAGTGGTAGTTGCACGGGCATTGTACTTTGCGTACAATGCCCGTTTTTTTCCTTGTCGCAATAGTACGGGTCTTTCGGGCCTGCGCTACTGCTTGTTTTCCCCGTACGGGGTCCAAAACTGGTCGCGATTCGCTCGGTTTTGCCGGGCACTGCTTCGGTCATGCCGAAGTTTCGCGGGTTAAGTTGGAGGTTTGTTTCACATGATCCAAATGCAATCCATGCTGGAGGTTGCAGATAACACCGGTGCGCGTTCTGTTATGTGCATCAAGGTGTTGGGCGGCTCCAAGCGTCGTTATGCCTCTGTGGGCGACATCATCAAGGTCAGCATCAAAGATGCTGCCCCGCGTGGTCGTGTCAAGAAGGGTGACGTGTACAACGCCGTGGTGGTTCGCACTGCCAAGGGCGTACGTCGTTCTGATGGCTCGCTCATCAAGTTTGATGGCAATGCCGCCGTTCTCCTGAATGCAAAGCTGGAACCGATTGGTACTCGTATCTTCGGACCGGTAACGCGTGAACTCCGTACCGAGCGCTTCATGAAGATCGTTTCGCTCGCGCCCGAAGTGTTGTAAGGAGAGGCAGGTATGAACAAGATTCGCAAAGGTGACGAAGTCATCGTCATTACCGGTAAGGACAAGGGCAAGCGCGGTACCGTGCTGCGCATGATCCCCGATGAAGATCGCGTTGTGGTTGAAGGCGTCAATGTGGTGAAAAAAACACCAGAAGCCGAATCCCATGCGTGGTCAGCAAGGCGGGATTGTCGAGAAAACCCTCTCTGTCCACGTTTCCAACGTCGCCATCTTCAATGCGGTTACCGGCAAAGCGACCGTGTTGGGATCAAGGTGCTCGAAGACGGCAAGAAAGTCCGCGTCTTCAAGTCCAATGGCGAAGTGGTTAACGCTTAAGGGGCTCGCATAAATGTCTCGTCTGCAAGAGTTTTACCAAGAGAAAGTTGTACCGCAACTGGTTGAACAGTTCGGTTACAAATCCGTGATGGAAGTGCCGCGCATCGAAAAAAATCACCGTGAACATGGGTGTAGGTGAAGCGGTCGCTGACAAGAAAGTAATGGAACACGCCGTTGGCGACATGGAAGCGATCACCGGTCAAAAGGCCGTCGTGACCAAAGCCAAGAAGTCCATCGCTGGTTTCAAGATTCGTGACGGTTACCCGGTTGGCTGCAAGGTTACCCTGCGTCGCGAACGTATGTACGAATTCCTGGATCGTCTGGTTTCCGTTGCGCTGCCGCGTGTACGTGACTTCCGTGGCGTGAGTGGCAAGTCCTTTGATGGCCGTGGCAACTACAACATGGGCGTTAAAGAACAGATCATCTTCCCGGAAATCGAGTACGACAAGATCGACGCTCTGCGTGGTATGAACATTACCATCACCACGACTGCGAAGACCGACGACGAAGCGCGCGCGCTGCTGGCCGCCTTCAAGTTCCCGTTCAAGAATTGAGGCGAACATCATGGCAAAACGCTCATTGATCAATCGTGAGGAAAAGCGCCGCGTTACCGTCGAGAAGTTCGCAGCCAAGCGTGCACAGCTGCTGTCGATCATCAACGATGTTAACGCCAGCGAAGAAGACCGCTTTGCAGCGCGTCTGAAGTTTCAACAACTGCCGCGTAACGCCAGCCCGTCTCGCGTGCGCAATCGTTGTTCCCTGACCGGTCGTCCGCGCGGCACGTTCCGCAAGTTCGGTCTGGCACGTAACAAACTGCGCGAGCTGGCCATGAAGGGCGAAATCCCTGGCATGGTCAAGGCAAGCTGGTAACCGGAGGCGGAGAAGAAATATGGCAATGCATGATCCTATCGCCGATATGCTGACTCGTGTTCGTAACGCTCAGCGTGCGAACAAAGCTTCGGTGACCATGCCCTCTTCCAAGCTGAAGGTGGCAATCGCTCAGGTTCTGAAAGACGAAGGCTATGTCGAGTCGTTCAGCGTCGCAGGCGAAATCAAACGTGAATTGACGATCGAGCTGAAGTACTACGCTGGCCGTCCGGTAATCGAACGCATCGACCGCGTTTCGAAGCCTGGTCTGCGTGTATACAAAGGCTCGGATGATATTCCGAAGGTAATGAACGGGCTTGGCGTGGCGATTCTGTCGACGTCCAAGGGTGTGATGACCGATCGCAAAGCGCGTGCCAACGGTGTTGGTGGCGAGCTTCTGTGTTTCGTTGCTTGATGAGGTGAACTAATGTCTCGCGTAGCAAAAAAAATCCGGTCGCTATCCCGTCCGGCGTAGAAGTTAAGCTCAGCGCCACTGAAATCCAGGTGAAGGGCCCGCAAGGTACCCTCACTCAGCCGCTGACCGGCAATGTGGACGTCAAGGTCGAAGACAACGCTGTTGTGTTCGCTGCCACTGGCGAAAGCAGGATGCACGTGCCATGTCCGGTACGTTGCGTGCTCTGGTCAACAACATGGTTACCGGCGTTTCCAAGGGCTTCGAGCGCAAGCTGACCCTGGTTGGCGTGGGTTACCGTGCGCAGGCTCAGGGCGAATCCCTGAACCTGACTCTGGGTTTCTCTCACCCGGTCGTGCACAAGATGCCGGCTGGTGTGACGGTTGCTACCCCCACTCAGACCGAAATCGTTCTGAAGGGTGCTGACAAGCAAGCCGTTGGCCAGGTTGCTGCTGATATCCGCGCTTACCGCGCTCCGGAACCCTACAAGGGCAAGGGCGTGCGTTACTCGGATGAAGTGGTGACGCTCAAAGAAACCAAGAAGAAGTAATCGAGGCTGAATCATGGACAAGAACGAAACTCGACTCCGCCGTGCACGTAAAACCCGTGCCAAGATTGCGGAGCTCAAGGTGGTGCGCCTGTCGGTGCATCGTACCAACAGCCACATCTACGCCCAGATCATTGATGAAACGGGTGGCAAGGTGCTCGCGTCTGCGTCTTCGCTTGAAGCTGAAGTTCGCACCGCAGTCAAGCACGGTTCCAGCGTTGAAGCTGCTACCGCGATTGGCAAGCGCATCGCTGAGAAGGCTAAAGCTGCCGGTATCCAGAATGTGGCATTTGATCGCTCCGGCTTCAAATACCACGGCCGCGTGAAAGCGCTGGCGGATGCGGCACGCGAAGGCGGCCTCGTCTTCTAATTGAGTCTGGAGTTATATAAATGGCTAAGAACGAAGTGGAAGATCGCACGGACGGCCTTCGCGAGAAGATGGTTAGCGTTAATCGCGTAACCAAAGTCGTCAAGGGTGGTCGTATCCTCGGTTTCGCCGCACTGACCGTAGTTGGTGATGGCGATGGTGGCATCGGCATGGGCAAGGGTAAGTCCAAAGAAGTGCCGGTTGCTGTACAAAAAAGGTCTGGACGAAGCGCGTCGCAAGATGTTCAAGCGCCGCTCAAGAACGGTACCGTGCCGCATACCGTAATCGGTAAGCATGGCGCGACCACCGTCTTCATGCAGCCTGCTCCTGAAGGTACCGGTATTATCGCCGGCGGCCCGATGCGCGCAGTGTTTGAAGTAATGGGCGTGCACAACATCACCGCCAAGTGCCATGGCTCGACCAACCCGTACAACGTGGTTCGCGCCACGCTGGACGGTCTGGCCAAGCTGCACACGGCTTCGGACATTGCTGCCAAGCGCGGCTTGACCGTTGAAGATATCCTGGGGGTGGCGGAATGACTAACGCCAAAACTGTAAAGGTCAAGCTGGTTAAAAGCCTGATCGGCCGTCTGGAAAGCCACAAGGCATGCGCGTGGCCTTGGTCTGCGTAAGACCAACAGCGTTGCCGAAGTGATCGATACTCCGGAAAACCGCGGCATGATCAACAAGATCAGCTACCTGCTGAAGGTGGAGGGCTAAATGGAACTGAATAACCTGAAACCTGCCGCTGGCTCCAAGCACGCCAAGCGTCGCGTGGTCGTGGTATCGGCTCCGGTCTGGGCAAAACCGCTGGTCGCGGCCACAAGGGTCAAAAGTCCCGTGCTGGTGGCTTCCACAAGGTTGGCTTTGAAGGCGGCCAAATGCCGCTGGCACGTCGTCTGCCGAAGCGTGGTTTTACCTCGCTGACCGCTGGCCGTACTGCTGAAGTCACCCTCGGCGCGCTGCAAAAACTGCCGGTCACAGAAGTTGATCTGCTGGTTCTGAAGCAAGCCGGTCTGGTGTCCCATCTGTCTCTGGGCGCCAAAGTGGTTCTGTCTGGCTCGATCGAAAAAAAAGCTGTGACGCTGAAAGGCATCGCTGCAACCAAGGTGCCCGCGCTGCTATTGAAGCGGCTGGCGGCAGCATCGCTGAGTAATTGCTGAGAGGCTGAAACGTGGCGAATCCCGCTCTGGCTGGTTCTGCGAGCAAGTTTGCAGATCTGAAGAAACGGATCTGGTTCATGGTAGGGGCGTTGATTGTGTACCGTATCGGTGCACACATCCCCGTACCAGGGATCAATCCGGGCGAGTTGGCTCGGTTGTTCGAGTCCTCGCAAACGGGCCTGCTGAACATGTTCAACATGTTCTCGGGTGGCGCCTTGTCGCGCTTTACCGTGTTTGCCATCGGGATCATGCCCTACATTTCGTCGTCCATTATTTTGCAGTTGGCCGCCGAAGTGTTGCCCCAGTTGAAGCAGCTGAAGAAAGAAGGTGAGGCTGGTCGTCGCAAAATTACGCAGTACACGCGTTATGCGACGGTCATCCTGGCCTCCCTGCAAAGCTTTGGTATTGCTTCAATGCTGTACAAGCAGCCGAATCTGGTTGTCCTGCCGTATGCGCAATTCGTGTTTGTGGCCGTGGTTACCCTGGTCACTGGCACGATGTTCCTCATGTGGCTGGGTGAGCAGATCACGGAGCGGGGCTTGGGTAATGGTATTTCGATCCTGATCTGTGCAGGTATTGCGGCGGGCGTGCCTCTGCAATTGGCAAGACGCTGACGCTGGCTAGCCAGGGTCTGCCGGTATTGCTGGTACTGGGTCTGTTTGTGGGTGTGATTCTGCTGACGGCAGCGGTTGTGTTTGTAGAGCGCGGGCAACGTAAAGTGCCGGTGAACTACGCCAAGCGCCAGGTCGGTAACCGCATCATGCAAGCGCAAAGTACGCATTTGCCGCTCAAGATCAATATGGCTGGTGTGATCCCGCCGATTTTTTGCTTCGTCGATCATTCTGTTTCCGGCTACGGTTCTGTCGTGGACGGGTAACAATGCGCGATTCTCGTGGCTCAAATCGATCGGTGACATGCTGCACCCGGGTCAGCCGCTGTATGTAATCCTGTATGCTGCTGCGATCATCTTTTTTCTGCTACTTCTACACGGCGCTGGTTTTCAATCCCAAGGAAACCGCGGATAACCTGAAGAAGAGCGGTGCGATGATCCCGGGCTATCGCCCCGGCGAACATACTGCGCGTTACATCGAGAAGCTGATTCTCAAGTTAACCTTGATCGGTGCGATTTATATCACCGTCATCTGCCTGATCCCCGAGTTCCTGATTCTGAAGTGGAACGTACCGTTCTACTTTGGTGGTACCTCGTTGTTGATTCTGGTGGTCGTGACGATGGACTTCATGGCACAAATGCAGTCCTACGTGATGTCGCATCAATATGAAAGCCTGCTCAAGAAAGCCAATTTCAAGGGCGCGGCCTGAGTACTTACCTGATTAACACGGCGGTGGTGACGCAAGTTGCCGCCGCTTGTGCAGGTCGAGATCATTGAGAAGTTGTCGCTTTGGCATGCTTCAAAATCACTCGAAATCGGACATGTGGAGCTTGATGAATGACTGGCCGGCTCAGCCGGAAAGTGATTCGCCAGGCACTGCATCGTGTTCCGGGCATTGGTCCCGGAATTTCATTTTGACAGGAAGGACAGACGATGAGAGTTCAAGCATCGGTCAAGAAAATTTGCCGCAACTGCAAAATCATTCGCCGCAACCGTGTTGTGCGCGTGATCTGCACCGACCCGCGGCATAAGCAACGCCAAGGCTGATTGAGGCAATCGGCTTTTAGCGTTATAATCTGCAACTTTTTTTTACCTGGGGTAAGAAGTATGGCCCGTATTGCTGGGGTTAACGTCCCTAATCACCAGCACACTGTGATCGGCCTTCAAGCGATCTACGGTATCGGCCGCACCCGCGCATATGCAGTCTGCGCGGCGTCTGCGATCGAGCCGACCAAGAAGGTCAAAGATCTCAGCGATGCTGAACTCGACAAACTGCGCGACGAAGTTGGCAAGTACACCGTCGAAGGCGATTTGCGCCGTGAAGTAACCATGAGCATCAAGCGTCTGATGGACCTTGGCTGCTATCGTGGTTTCCGTCACCGCAAAGGTCTGCCGGTGCGTGGTCAACGTACTCGTACGAATGCTCGCACTCGTAAGGTCCGCGCAAGGCAATCGCCGGTAAGAAGTAATCACCGGCAGGCAGTAACTAAAGGATTTTAGAATGGCTAAAGCAAACACAGTGCGTGTGCGTAAGAAAGTCAAAAAAAGAGCGTGTCTGAAGGAATTGCGCATGTACATGCGTCCTTCAACAACACGATCGTGACCATCACTGATCGCCAAGGGAATGCTCTCTCCTGGGCTACCTCGGGCGGTGCTGGTTTTAAAGGCTCTCGGAAAAGTACACCCTTTGCTGCACAGGTTGCAGCAGAGCACGCTGGTAAAGTTGCCCAGGAATATGGTGTAAAGAACCTCGAAGTTCGCATCAAGGCCGGGCCCGGGTCGTGAGTCTGCCGTACGTGCACTCAACGCTCTCGGTTTCAAGATCACCAGCATCTCGGATGTGACTCCAGTGCCGCACAACGGCTGCCGTCCCCCGAAGAAGCGTCGTATCTAATCCCGGAGTAAGTCATGGCTCGTTATATTGGACCCAAGTGCAAACTTGCACGCCGTGAAGGTACGGATCTTTTCCTCAAGAGCGCTCGTCGCTCGCTCGACAGCAAGTGCAAGCTGGAACAAGCCCCAGGCCAGCATGGCGCTAAGACGCCTCGCCTCTCTGATTATGGCGTCCACCTGCGCGAGAAGCAGAAGATCCGTCGTATCTACGGCGTACTGGAACGTCAGTTCCGTCGTTATTTTGAACAAGCCAGCCGTCGCAAGGGCTCGACCGGTGAAAACCTGTTGAAGATTCTTGAAACGCGTCTGGACAACGTGGTGTATCGCATGGGTTATGCATCTACCCGTGCCGAAGCCCGTCAGTTGGTTTCCCACAAAGCTATCGTCGTGAACAACGGCGTGGTGAACATTCCGTCGTTCCAGGTGAAAGCCGGTGATGTGGTAGCCGTTCGCGAGAAGGCCAAGAAGCAAGCGCGTGTGCAAGAAGCGCTGGCTCTGGCAGAAGGCATTGGTTTCCCGGGTTGGGTGCAGGTTGATTCGAAGAAGATGGAAGGTGTCTTCAAGAACATGCCGGAGCGTTCCGATCTGTCCAGCGACATCAACGAATCGCTGGTCGTGGAATTCTACTCCAAGTGATAACCAGCCCCGGTAAGGCTAAGGGATACTGAATATATGCAAAACCTCGCTAATGAGTTGCTCAAGCCGCGCATCATCGACGTGCAGGCCCAAACCAGCGCGCAAGCGCGAGTGGTTATGGAGCCGTTCGAGCGCGGTTATGGCCATACCCTCGGTAACGCCCTGCGCCGCATCCTGCTGTCTTCGATGCCTGGCTACGCGCCGACCGAAGTCAAGATCGAAGGTATCGTCCATGAATACTCGGCGCTGGATGGCGTCCAGGAAGACGTGGTCGATATCCTTCTGAATCTGAAGGGCGTCGTTCTGAAGCTGCACGGCCGTGATGCCGTAACGCTGACGCTCTCGAAGGAAGGCGAAGGCTGGTTACCGCCGCTGATATCCAGGTGCCGCATGACGTGGAAGTGGTTAACCCCGACCACGTCATTGCTCACCTGTCTGCGGGTGGCAAGCTGAACATGGAAGTCAAGGTCGAGAAGGGCCGCGGCTATCAACCGGCACCAGCGCGTCTGGGCCGCGAAGAAAGCCGTAGCATCGGCACGATCCAACTGGACGCCTCGTTCAGCCCGATCCGCCGCGTGAGCTACGCAGTGGAAAGTGCGCGTGTTGAACAGCGTACCGACCTGGATCGTCTGATTCTCGATATCGAAACCAATGGCGTGTTGACGCCGGAAGACGCGGTCCGCCAGGCGGCGCGTATTCTGGTTGACCAGCTGTCTGTGTTTGCAGACCTGGAAGGCACGCCGGTTGAAGAAGAGAAGCCGAGTGCGCCGCAGATCGATCCGATCCTGCTGCGTCCGGTTGACGACCTTGAGCTCACCGTGCGTTCGGCTAATTGCCTGAAGGCTGAAAACATTTATTACATCGGGGACCTGATCCAGCGCACCGAAACAGAATTGTTGAAGGCGCCGAATCTGGGTCGCAAATCCTTGAACGAAATCAAGGAAGTGCTGGCCTCCAAGGGTTTGAGCCTGGGCATGCGCCTCGAAAACTGGCCTCCGGTCGGCTTGGAAAAGCCTGAGCGGTCAACGGAAAGGAATTGACAAATGCGTCACCGTCTTGCCAATCGTAAACTGAACCGCACGTCGGCTCACCGTCAGGCGCTGCTGCGCAACCTGGCGAATGCGCTGCTGCGTCATGAAGTTATCAAGACTACCCTGCCCAAGGCAAAAGAGCTGCGCCGCGTTGCGGAGCCGCTGATTACCCTGGGTAAGGCACCGAGCCTGGCTAACCGCCGTCTGGCATTTGACCGTACTCGCGATCGCGAGATCGTGGTCAAGCTGTTTGACATCCTCGGGCCGCGCTACGCGACCCGTAACGGTGGTTACCTGCGTATCCTGAAGTGCGGCTTCCGTCAGGGCGACAACGCTCCGATGGCACTGGTCGAACTCGTGGATCGTCCGGATGATGTTGAGCCGTTGACGCTGAATAAGCGCCAATGACTTGACGTCCCTATAAGGCTGGCATTCGTGCCAGCTTATTTTTTTTGTCGAGCGCCTGGTGGGGGCGGGTGGCCACGGCGGGTGATACGCCATAAATACGCCAGGCATGTGCTGCTTTGAGCGCAACCTGCAGTACCAGCGCATAGGCCGCTTCGGCATCCAGATTAATTAACGCGGCCACCCCGCTATAGTCGTCGGGGAGGGCGGGATCGTACCAGCCATGCCCCAGATGCCGGGCCAGGTCGGTAGCGAGATGTACGGTCCGCACGCGTGGCTCGCTGGCATATTGCTGATCCATCAGATGCTGCAATAGCGCGGGCAAATGCCATGCTTTGGCGATTTCCAGCTGCAACTCGGCCAAGGTGCAGCCAAGCACGTCTAGCTGTGCCTGCTGGCTGCGCAGCCCAGGGTGCGCCGCCAGCGATGCTTCGATGCGTGCTGCTTCGGCTGGCGCCGCTATCCACAGCAGGATCTCGGCCAGATTGTGGAGCAAGGCTGCCGTGGTTACTTCCTGCGGGTCGATATCAAAACGTCTATCGCTAAACGCTTTGGCCAGCCTGGCGGCGAAGGCGGCCCGCTCCAGCGCCGCGGTTGCGCCGGAGAGCGCGTTGGGCTTGTTGGCCAGCACCAGCTGCAAGGGTGGTGCCCGGCCAAACTCGCGAACGAAGCCGCGTGTACCTATCATTAACAGCGTGCGGTCCACCGTGACCACGTCGCGGGTTTGATGGCTGGCGCGGTGAGCCTGCTGATATCGCAATACACGCACAGTCAGCAGGGGGTCTTTATGGATAAGGTCAGCGAGGTGGTGATAGCTGACGTCATCAAGTTTATCCCGCAACGCCGCAATTTCGGCCAGCGTATACTCCAGCACCGGCAGATCGATACCCGTTAACCTGGCCGTCCAGTTGGCGACGGATTTCTGGTCTGACATTTTTTACTCGCTCCCGCTAAGTACGATATTCCGGCGGCTGCCCACGAAGCAGCCGCGTAGCCCGACAGGATCAGCATGGCACGATATGTGATTGGTGATGTACAAGGTTGCTTTGACGAGCTCGATTTGTTGCTCGGGACGCTGCAGTTCGATGCGACTCGCGACCGGATTTTCTTTGTCGGCGACCTGGTCAATCGCGGCCCCAAGTCGCTGGAGGTGCTGCGGTGGGTGACCACGCATGCGGACAGTGTGCAAACGGTCCTCGGCAATCATGATCTGCATTTGTTGGCCGTGGCAGCGGGTATTTCCAAACGTAAACCGGGCGATACGCTAGATGCTATCCTGGCACATCCGCAGTGTGCTGCATTCTGCGACTGGCTGCGGTTTCAGCCTTTGATGATCGATCTGGATGTAGCGGTAGTGGTGCATGCCGGTATCTGGCCCGGATGGAGCAAGGCCAAGGCGATGGAGCAAACCGCAGCGGTCGAGGCGGTGTTGCGTGGCAATGACTGGAAAAGTTTTCTTGAGCAAATGTACGGCAATCAGCCAGCGCATTGGGACGAGGCAAAATCGAAAATCGACAAGCTGCGCTTTACTGTAAACGCATGCACACGCATGCGCTTTGTCGACAAGGATTTCAATCTGCAACTCAAGTTCAAGGGTGAAGTGGATAGCGCGCCAGCTGGCTTGTACCCGTGGTTCGAAGCCCCTGAGCGTACGCCGGCCCCGCGTGCACTAATCGGACATTGGTCCGCGCTTGGCTTGAAACTGCTGGAGAACGTCTGGGCCACCGATACGGCTGCATCTGGGGCGGCCAGCTCACTGCCGTGGATATCGATAGTGGCGCGGTTTATCAGCAACCTGCGCTACGCAGTTATCAGGAAATCGAAGCGGGCTAAGTCTGCGCGCGGGGCTCAAGCGACAAGATGGCCATGCGGGCAGGGAGATGCGGCGCGGTCGTCGCAAACCTTGGTGGCGATCGGCGCGGTGAACAGACTCTCGAAATCGCCCTCGCCGTGGTTGAGCGCCTTGTGCGCCGCGACGATCCGCGCCTCAACCATTTGGGTCAGGCTGCGTCGGTCCACGTTCTCGGCCGGAAACGGCGCCAGAAAGTTGATCTCGGCGCGCATCTGGCGCTCACCCAGAATCTGCCACAGCGATTTAACAATCGAGATGTCATTGATATACGCCGGGGACAGATTCAGCTTGCCGTGCGCATCGGTGTAGCGCAGATACACTGGCTGGATGGTTGCGCGGCTTTCGAGAGCGGCCTGGAGTAGCGACGAGCGGAACGGCAATATATTCGAGCCGTCCGAGGTGGTGCCCTCCGGGAACACCGCAACGCAATGGCGCGCTTGCAGTGCTTCGACCATGGCGTTGTTAACCCGGGCTGCGTCGCGCTTTTTTTCGCGCTGGATAAACAGCGTGCCGGTATAACCACACAGCTTGCCCACCAGTGGCCACTGTTCGATCTCGGATTTGGCGACAAAGCGTGACACCGTCACCGCATCCAGCACAAAAAATATCCAGCCACGAAATATGGTTGGACAGCAGCAGGTGATTGGCGGGATAGGTGCCCGGCGCTACGCCCTGCACGCGCACTTCGATACCGAGTATGCGCGTGAGCTGGGTGCACCAGCGCTGGATGTAGATCACGCGTTCAGCTTGATCCAGCTTGCCGAAGCGCAGCCCGGCCAGCAGCAAGCCGTAGACCATGTGCAGGCCGAAGCGTAGCAGGCGACTAAATCTCAATGCATTGCGAAATACAATCATGGGGTCGGGTGCAGTCGGTAACGGCCGGCGGGGCACGGTTTCTGAAAAAAATCAGAATTCAGTGTAGCTGCTTACCGCGGCTGCGATAAATGGTCATATTACTGACTGTCGTCAATCGGAGACGAGAGGATACCGCCAGAGGCTGCGCGCCAGTCCGTAAGCAATTGCGGTATCCCCGTGTACGATGTGGCTGGACATCTAGCGCAAAAAAAATGGCGGGCGTAGCGTTGGTCCACCTGGTTCATTGCCAGCAGCATAAAGAAGTCCGCGGTGTTGAAGTCGGGATCCCATGCCGGCATGCCGCACACTTGCGCACCCGCGCGCAGATAGCCTTTGATCAAGGCCGGCACTTCGGTGTCCAGCTTTTGATCCAGCGCCTGCAGTGGCAGCGGGCAGCGCGGAAAAAAAACACGGTATTCAACCGGGGCGAGGGCGGTCTCGGTCAGCTTGCGGTACAGGCTGGCCGCTGTATGGCCGCCATCGATCAGGGAAACGCTGGCACAGCCCGCCAGGTAGTTGTAACCGCGTTCGCGCATATAGCCGCCAGGCCGCTCCACAGCAGCGTAATGGTGGCGCCGGTGCGATAGTCGGGATGAACGCAAGAGCGGCCGATTTCGACCAGCTGCGGGCGCAAATGCTGCAGGCGGGTCAGGTCAAATTCGGTATCCGAGTAGTAGCTGCCCAGTTTTTTGCGCCTGATGCGGCGCCAGGATGCGATAGGTACCGACCACCTCACCGGTCTGGTCATCGATGACCAACAGATGATCGCACCAGGTATCGAACAGGTCCTGATCCAGGCCCGGTTCGCGTGTCACGATGCGGGCGCCCATTTCTTCGGCGAAAACTTTGTAGCGCAAGGATTGCGCCGCGCGGACGTCGTCTTCAGAGCGAGCCAGTGCGACGGAGAGTTGACGGCGGGGGGCTTTGGCTGGATTGCTTTGTACTTGAAGCATCGTTGTTTTCCTCCTCGAATAATCGCAGAAGGTAAGCGTCAACGATGACTACACCATGACAAATATTTGAACAGCAGATGACGTCCGGACCGACCCTAGTCGTGCGGATATTCGCCTTCATCCGGCGTGGATTCGGTGGCTGGAACCTTATAACCCTCGCTCGCCCACTGGCCCAGGTCGATCGCGCGGCAGCGTGCGCTGCAGAACGGCCGATGTGGGTTGGAGGGGGCAAAGGCGGTTTGTTTGCCACAGATGGGGCAGGCTACGAGGCGTTCGGTCATGGCGTTATAGATTGCAGTAGCTCAGGGCAAATTCAATATCAGCTTCCACCAGGCGGGTACGTTCGCCCGAGGTCGACGGCTGAATAAAGCGGATATTGATGGCGTAACGATTGGCGGACAATTCAGGCACCACGCAGATCAGTCGGTAATGTCACCCGCAGCATCTGGATGGTTTTACCGCCCGACATTTGCTGAAACGCCCCTTGCCGCGCAGTAAAGTGCGACACCTTGGCCGAGTCACGCAACAAACGCAGCACAATCGAAATGCCTTGGCGGATAGGCATCAGCGGTGACAGCCAACGATCCAGATCTGCTTTACGCCGCTCTGGTGCTTGCTGTTGCCAGAAATGATAAGACGGCAGATCAAATTCACAGGCCCCGCCGGGGATCGCCATTCTCTGCTTGATGGCCATCAGCCATTCGTTTTCGCGCAGATACTGCCCGACCTTGCCGGTCATTTGCAGCAATTGGCCGTGGGTATCTTCGATGTCGGCCAGAATTCTTTCCAGGGCGTCTTCAGAGATATGCGGATTGTGGCGTAACGCAGCCAATGCCTGGCGTTGCCGTTCGAGTTCCTGCAGCAGATCAGATTTAAGATCTGCGCGGCTGGCCACTTCCATGATCTCGAACAGCCCGGTCAGCGCCATATGGTGGTCAAGTGCATGGTCGCGCGCTGCGAGCACAGCGGTGCGGTCATACAAGTCTTCCAGCCGCAGTAATGTGCGGATGCGCTCGTTGATGGGGAATTCGTAGCTAATCACGGTACGTGAGGCCGTTTGCAGGCAAAGATGTGCAATTCTGCAGCAAGGCCGGTAGTTTGAAAACCCATTAGTAAGTTTGCCTTTGCGGATTGGGGTAAGAGTTGAAATCAGGCTGGGCAGCGCTGCGCAATTACGCAGCCACAATTCGCTTTATATAACGCTAATCACGTTGCTGCAGGGCTGGCCGAATACGCCAGCAATCGCGCATGTAATTGCTCGACCGCGGCGTCGAGTTGCAACAGCGTGCCGGAATTATCCAGAACCAGATCGGCACGGGCCAAACGCTGCTCGCGCGTACATTGCGCGGCAAGTAATTGGGTAATCCGGGTTTCGGTAAGGCCGGGGCGTAATCGCAGACGTTCGCGTTGTACGGCTTCGGGGCAATCCACCACAATGGACAGATCAATCAAGGGAATAAATTGCGCCGTTTCAAACAGCAGGGTACGACTAGTACTGCATAGGAGAGTTCCGAAGGCAACGCCAGCAACTGTTGCTGGGCGGCCTGCAAAATCAGCGGATGAAAAAAAATTGCTTCCAGCCGTGCACGCGCGGCTGGATCGGCCAGCACCCGGTCGCGCATGGCGGCCCGGTTCATCTCGCCGCCGGCGTTTATATATTGCGGGCCAAATTGTGCAGCGATGGCGATAAGTGCGAGGGAAGGGGGCTGAGACAGCTGGTGCGCCAGCACATCGGTATCGATGATGGCCGCGCCATGCTGTTGTAGCAGTGCGGCCACAGCCGACTTGCCGCTGCCCGCGCCGCCGGTGAGCCCGAAAACTTTCATGTGCTTGCCACGCGCCGTTAACCAGAGGCCGATTGTAACGGCAGCGGCGGCAAGCCGGGGCAGGGATTAGCTCAGACCAAAGATAAAGTTTTGCACTTGCCCGCCCCAGAGCAACGTCATCCAGCCCGCGGCGGCCAGGTAAGGGCCAAATGGAAATGGCCGACCGAAGCCGCGGCGCGCTGCCCACAGCTGATAGCCCCGATGATCACGCCAGCGATGGACGCAAACAGCACAATGGCCGGAATGCATTGCCAGCCAAACCAGGCGCCCAGTGCGGCCAATAATTTGAAATCGCCGTAGCCCATGCCGTCATGTCCGCGCAGCAGGCGATAGGCCTTGTTGACGCTCCATAAAATCAGGTAACCCAGCGCCGCGCCCAGCACCGCAGCGGACAGCGGCACAAAACGCCCCTCCAGATTGAAGAGCAGACCCAGCCACAGCAGCGGCAGCGTGATCGAATCGGGCAGCAAGAAGGTGTCGGCATCAATAAAAAAACAAGGCGATCAGCGACCACGTCAGCACGATGCCGCCCGCTGCGGCCATACCAAAGCCAAAGTGATAACCGACGGCTGCGCTCATCAATCCGGTCAGCAATTCCACGAACGGATAGCGCATGCTGATCGGCGACTTGCATTGGCTGCATTTGCCGCGCAAGGCCAACCAGCTGAGCAGCGGAATATTTTCGAGCTCGGTAATCATATGCCCGCAATGTGGACAACCCGAGCGCGGCAACACTAGGTTATAGCGCGGGCGGGGCGGCATCGGTTCTTCAAAGTCGTCGGGCCGGTCGAGCTCGGCGCATTCCTGGCGGTATTGCCGCTCGATCATGATGGGCAGGCGGTGAATCACCACATTGAGAAAGCTGCCGACCAACAGACCCAGCACCAACAAAAAAACCCGCTGAATACCAGCGGGTTTTGTTGAAACACGAATACGAGCTCGTTCATTAACCGACTGCCTCGCCCATTTTGAAAATAGGCAGATACATGGCCACTACCAGGCCGCCAATCAGCGTACCCAGCACCACCATGATGATCGGTTCCATCAGGCTGGACAGCGCTTCGACCGCGTTGTCGACTTCTTCTTCGTAATAGTCGGCGACTTTCCCCAACATGGCATCGAGTGAACCCGATTCTTCACCAATCGAAACCATCTGCATCACCATATTCGGAAATACATTGGCATTCTGCATCGAGATGGTCAGGCTGGTACCGGTGCTCACTTCTTGCTGGATACGGCGCGTGGCCAGGCGATACACGTAATTGCCAGCGGCACCGCCCACGGATTCGAGCGATTCAACCAGCGGCACGCCCGCAGCAAACATGGTGGCCAGGGTGCGGCTCCAGCGCGCAATCACCGAGTTACGCATGATTTCGCCCAGGATCGGCAACTTGAGCACAAAGCGGTCGATGGCAATCTGCATGGCTTCTGATCGCCGCCAGGCTTCATGAATACCCAGAAGCCGCCAAAGATGCCGCCAAAAAAATGGCCCACCAATACGAGACAAAGAAATCCGAAATGGCCATCACCAGCAAGGTGGGGCCGGGCAAATCGGCGCCAAAACTGGAGAACAGGCTTTTGAATGCAGGGATCACAAAGATCATGATCACGGCCGTAATCACAAACGCGGCCACGATCACGGCGGTAGGGTAAAACATCGCCGATTTGATCTTCTTTTTTTAACGCTGAGCATTTTTTTCTTTATACAAAGCCAGTCGGGCCAGCAATGTATCGAGAATACCGGCCTGCTCACCGGCCTGAATCAGGTTGCAATACAGCGTATCGAAATACTTGGGATGCTTGCGGAAAGCCTGGGTCAAGGACGAGCCTGATTCAATATCCGATTTGATATCGAGCAGCAGCTTGGTCACCGACGGATTGCTATGGCCTTTACCGACAATATCGAAGGCCAACAGCAAAGGCACACCCGATTTGAGCATGGTGGCCAATTGCCGGGTAAACATGGTCAAGTCTTCATCGGTAATGCGTTTGCCCGCGCGCAGGCGCAATTGTTTAACGCGCAGGACATTGATGCCCTGGCGGCGCAAATGGGTTTTAAGAACCGCTTCGCCGCTGGCGCGCATTTCGCCTTTGACGATCTTGCCGTTCCGGTCTTTGCCCTCCCAGGCATAGGTATATTCCTTGACCTTGACCGGGGCCGCTTTTGCTGCTGTGGCCATGATGCGCTGCTCTCCCTGGAAACACTGCGTCGCCGCACGCGACTAAGGCGCGCGGCGTTATATGAAACCGGTGTCCGGTTATTCGTTGGTGACAGCCAGGATTTCTTCGAGCGAGGTCAAACCCTGGCGCACCTTGATCAGCCCGGATTGTCGCAGATCACGCACACCTTCGAGACGTGCCTGGTCCGCAATATCGATAGCCGTACCGTTTTTTTCATGATGATCCGGTTCATTTCGTCTGAAATCGGCATCACCTGGTAGATACCCAGCCGGCCTTTATAGCCGGTGTCTTTGCATTGATCGCAACCGACCGGGCGATAAGTCACCCAACTGCCGTCCAGTTGTTCTTCTTTGAAACCGGCACTCAGCAACGCTTCATGCGGGATTTCCGCGGGCTGTTTGCAATGCGGGCACAACCGGCGCGCCAGTCGTTGCGCGGTAATCATGATCACGGACGACGCAATGTTGAACGGCAGCACGCCCATATTCATCATCCGCGTCAGCGTGGTCGGTGCATCGTTGGTGTGCAGCGTCGAGAACACCATATGGCCGGTTTGTGCGGCCTTGATTGCGATATCGGCGGTTTCCAGATCGCGGATTTCACCGACCATGATGACGTCCGGATCCTGCCGCAGAAACGCCTTCAGCGCGACGGCAAAGGTCAGACCGGCCTTCTCGTTGACGTTAACCTGATTGACGCCGGGCAAGTTGATTTCGGCCGGATCTTCAGCGGTCGAAATATTGGTGCCTGGCTGATTCAGAATATTCAAACAGGTATAAAGCGAAACGGTTTTGCCCGAGCCCGTCGGCCCGGTCACCAACACCATGCCATACGGTCGGCCAATGGCGTGCAGCAGCAATTCTTTCTGATCGGGGTCATAGCCCAGCGCATCGATACCGAGCGTGGCGGACGTTGGATCCAGAATCCGGATACAAATTTTTTTCGCCATGCAGCGTGGGCAAGGT
The DNA here is from genome assembly GCA_001313065.1 of Silvimonas sp. JCM 19000. Next base: position 40,726 of record BBFD01000001.1, on the reverse strand, counting down.
AGAAACCCGGAAATCAATGGCGCGGCTTTTTGACAACACCAGTTTCATCCGACCATCTTGCGGCACGCGTTTCTCAGAAATATCGAGTTTGGAAATCACCTTGATACGCGAGGCAATCTTTTCCTTGATGGCCAGGGGCGGCTGCGCGATTTCACGCAATACGCCATCCTGCCGATAGCGAATGCGATAAAACTTTTCGTAGGGCTCAAAGTGAATATCGGAAGCGCCGGCATTAATGGCATCCAGCAAAATCTTCTGGATATATTTAACGACCGGGGCGTCATCGACTTCTACATTGACGGCCTCTTGTTGCGATTCATCGTCACCGCCGCTGATTTCGAGATCAGCTTCGCTCACGGTCAGATCACGCAAATTGCTACCGCTGGCCTCAACCAGCTTGTTCATCACAACCAGCAATTTGTTGTCTTCGACAACAATAGGCTCCACCTGCTGGCCGGTTTTGAATCGGACTTCTTCCACCGCCTGCATGTTGGTGATATCAGATATCCCGATAAACAAACGCGTGCCGCGTTTGAACAACGGCACAATGCGCTGCGTCTGCATCAGCTTGGCGTCGAGCACATTGGGCGGGATATAACTGAAATCGATCTGATCCAGATCGAGCAGGGGATAACCAAACGCCTGCGAACTGAACTCGGCGACTTCTTTGGCCGTCAGTTTCTTGCTGGTGAGCAGGCGTTCGATAAAGCTGGTGCGACCATCGCCAGCGGCACTTTGCAGCGCTTCGGCGTCGGCTTCGGCCAGGCGTCCATGCTGCACCAGCAGCCGCGCAAGGCCCGAGATGGGAACGGTAGCAGTAGACATAGATTCGTTAAGGATTCAACCAGGCCAGGTCAAGACAGCGAGAAGAGGGGCCGCGGGGCCTCCCGTGATCACCGCAGTCTAGCAAAAGTGATTACTCGCTGGGGCATATTCTGCGGCAAGCCGTTGCAGGGGCGCACACCGCCAGGCGGCTGTTTGCCACAGCTCAGCCGGTGCGCCGTGCTACGTGCGGATACAGGCGGATGACCTTCACGCTGCGGTCCTGGGTTTGCACCACTTCAAGCCGCTCGCCCGCGATGGTGAGGCAGGTGCCGGAATCAGGAATATCTTCAAAATATTCCAGAATCAAACCATTCAAGTTTTCGGCCCGGTCAGCGGAAAACCCAGCTTCAGTTTGCGATTGAGTTCGCGCAGGCTGCTGGCGCCGTCCAGCAAATAACTGCCATCGGCCTGGGGCTCATAGCGCGAGGCGGCATTGGGCGCATTGGTGGTGAATTCGCCAATGATTTGTTCAAGGATATCTTCCAGCGTAACCAGCCCGGCTAATTCACCATATTCATCCACCACCAGGCCAATACGACGCCGGTTTTCCTGAAAATTCTGCAGCTGGGTAAACAGCGGCGTACCGGAAGGAATGAAATACGGTGGTCGAATCAGCGTGCGGATGGTATCGCCATCCACTTCTTCTTCGCGCAATGACAAGGCCTTACGCGTATGCAGTATGCCGACCATATTGTCCGGATTATCGTCATAGACCGGTAAACGGGTGTGATGGCAGGTATAAAGCTGGCGGCGTAATTCTTCGGCGTCGGCGCTTAGATCAAGCGCTTCGATATGGTGGCGCGGGGTCATGACATCATCGACCGTGATATTGGCCAGCTCAAACAGATTAAGCAGGATGGTCTGATGTTTTTTTTCCATAAACCGGCCGGATTCCAGCACCAGTAATCGCAATTCTTCCGGGCTTAACGGCGTATGTTCATGACCTTTGCCCGACAGCCGGGTCAGCTTTAAAAAAGCCGTTGACGAACAGATTGATAAACCAGACTGCGGGATAAAACACTTTCTGCAATATGGCCAGAGGGTAGCTGAACGCCACTGCGGCTTTATCAGCGTAATTGGCGGCCAGCACTTTGGGCGTTGCCTCGGAAATCACCAGAATCGCAAAAGCCACAATCAATGTGGCGATGGGCAATGCATATTGGTTGGTGCCGAACATGCGCGCGGTGATCACGGTTGATAGTGCGGCGGAGGCGGTGTTGATCAGCGTGTTGCCCAGCAGGATCACGCCCAGCAAACGGTCGGTATGGTCCAGCAAGCCGCGGGTGCGGATGGCACCGCGATGGCCTTGCTGTACGCGGGCATTCAGGCGGAAGCGGTTCACCGCCATCATGGCGGTTTCGGAAGCAGAGAAGAAGGCAGAGGAGAGCAGGCAAACGACCAGGCGATGATCAGTTCACTCAGGGGGATGTCGTCCAAGGCGGCAATCCGGAAATGGCAATGGCCTGAGTATAACAGCCCGTGCCGACCCACCTTTCAGGCAAAAGGCGGGTTCAGTGGCGATCAGCCGGGACGATGCAGAATTACGTCGAACACCAGGCGCGAGCCGATATAGCCCAACAGCAGCAACACAAAGCCGAACAGCGTCCAGCGCGTAGCCACCAGACCGCGCCAGCCGCGCAATTTGCGGCCGATCAGCAAGCCACCAAACACCGCCCACGCGGCAATCGACAGCACGATCTTGTGATTGAATTCGAGTGCCTTGCCAAAGATTTCTTCGCTGAATGTGGCACCAGTAATCAGCGCCACGGTCAGCAGCAAAAAAACCCAGCCCAGACGCAGGCAAACAGCAGACGTTCCAGCGCCAGCAGGGGCGGCAGCTTTTGCACCAGCAGGCTGGCATTGGCATGATGCAGGCGTTTGTCCGCTAGCCGCATCAGCAAGGCCACGCCGGACGCATTGGCGAACAAGCCATACGCCAGCATTGCGGTCAGAAAATGCAGGCGCGAAACGCCGTTTTGTGGATAGGCCAGCACATGGCCGGGCGGCAGCAAAAGCGATGCGCCCAGCAGCACAACGGCGAGCGCCAGTACCGGGGGTTCCATGCCTTCGAGTTGAAATGCCAGATGGCCGACCAGATAGATCAGCAAGGCCAGCCAGGCGGTTACTGACAACGCTTCGCCTGCGCCAAAGTGCAAGGGCGGAACCGCCATGGCGGGCCACAAGGCCAGACCATGTAGCGCCAGACCCAGCAACAGCAAGCCGTGTTCGATCCCCGCGTGGACAATGCCGCGGCCAGCCAGGCGCGTGCGGCAGAAATGCCAGCCAAGTGCCAGGTACAAGAACAGAGCGATCAAAGCGAGCCAGGACACAGGGGCTAAATCGGTTAGAATTGCGGGATTCACAGTCTAACAGAGCCGACTCGCGCGTCGAGCCCGGCAGGGAAAGTTTTTATGCTGGATAACTTATCCAACCGTTTGAGTAGTGTTGTCAAAACACTGCGCGGCCAGGCCCGCCTGAGCGAAGACAATATTCAGGATGCCTTGCGCGAAGTGCGCATGGCCTTGCTGGAGGCCGACGTGGCGTTGCCCGTGGTCAAACAGTTTATTGCCGACGTCAAGACGCGCGGCATGGGCCAGGAAGTGGTCGGCAGCCTGACCCCGGGCCAGGCCTTTATCGGCGTGGTGTACGAAGAACTGACCAAGCTGATGGGTGCGCAAAACGATGCGCTCAATCTGGCCGCCGTACCGCCCGCCGTGGTACTGATGGCGGGTTTGCAGGGCGCGGGTAAAACCACCACGTCGGGCAAGCTGGCCAAGCGTCTTAAAGAAGAGAACAAAAAAGAAAGTGCTGCTGGTGTCGGGCGACGTATATCGCCCGGCTGCTATTGAACAGCTTAAAACGCTGGCGGCGCAGATCGACGTGGAATGGTTTCCGTCCGACGTCACGCAAAAGCCGGTCGATATTGCACTGGCCGCACTGGATTACGCGCGTCGGCATTTCCACGATGTGTTGATTGTCGATACGGCGGGTCGTCTGGCCATCGACGAAGCATGATGGCCGAAATCAAGGCCGTGCACGCCGCCATCAATCCGGTCGAAACGCTGTTTGTGGTCGATGCCATGCAAGGCCAGGATGCGGTGAATGTGGCGCGCGCGTTTAGCGAAACGCTGCCGCTGACCGGCGTGATCCTGACCAAGCTTGATGGTGATTCGCGCGGTGGCGCGGCGCTGTCGGTGCGCCAGGTGACCGGCAAGCCGATCAAGTTTATTGGTGTGGGCGAAAAGCTCACCGGCCTGGAGCCGTTCCATCCCGACCGGATGGCCAGCCGGATTCTGGGCATGGGCGATGTGCTGTCGCTGATCGAAGACGTGCAAAAGAGCGTCAACGAGCAAGAAGCGCTGCAGATGATGAAGAAGGTCAAGTCCGGCAAGGGCTTTGACCTGGAAGACTTTAAAGCCCAGATCGGCCAGATGAAGAAAATGGGCGGCATGGGCGCGCTGCTGGACAAGTTGCCCGGCCAGCTCAGCGAGATGGCCAATAATCAGGTGACGGATAAAGCTGTGACCCGCATCGAAGGCATTATCAATTCGATGACCGCGCTGGAACGCCGCAAACCCGAGCTGATCAAGGCCAGCCGCAAGCGCCGTATCGCGCAGGGCGCAGGCGTGTCGGTGCAAGAAGTAAACCGTCTTCTGAAGCAGTTTGAAGAAACGCAGAAGATGATGAAGCAGTTCAGCAAGGGCGGCATGATGAAGCTCATGCGCGGCATGAAGGGCATGTTGCCAGGCATGTAAAACCCGGGCCGACTGGTCCATGGAGCAACGGCATTCAGAATAAATGCCGGCAGTGGTTTGTAAAGCCTTGACTTTTCAGATACACTCGCTGGTTTCGCGTAAACCGATTTCAAACTGGGTATCAAATCATGGTTGTGATTCGTCTTTCCCGTGGCGGCGCCAAAGACCGTCCGTTCTACAACGTCGTGGTGACCGATTCGCGCAACCGTCGCGATGGCCGTTTCATCGAGCGCGTTGGTTTCTATGACCCGTCCGCTAAAGAAGGCGCTGAAGGCGTCCGCTTCAAGCTGGACCGCGTGAACCACTGGGTTGGCGTTGGCGCACAAGTCAGCGACACCGTGGCTCGCCTGCTCAAAGGCTACAAGCCGGCTGCTGCCTGAGCTTCATGGCTGGCATCAAACCGACGGCCCCGCAATCGCAATCCGTTGCCACACCAGATGATCTGGTGGTGATGGGTTACATCAGCGGGGCTTTTGGTATTCGCGGCTGGATTAATGTGGTTGCGGATACCGAATATGCCGACAGTCTGTTCGACTACAAAACGTGGTGGATCGGACGCGACGGCGCGTTCAAGCCGTATACATTGGTCGAAGGCAATGTGCAGCCCAAAAAACTGGCTGCGCAACTTGAAGGCATCAATGACCGCGATATCGCCGCTGCACTGAAAGGTGCGCTGGTGGCTGTACCGCGCAGTCTGATGCCTGCTGCTGAAGACGATGAATACTACTGGGCCGATCTGATCGGTCTGGCGGTCGTCAATACGCAAGGTGAAAGCCTGGGCGTGGTCGACCGTTTGTTTGAGACGGGCGCTAATGATGTGCTCGTGGCGCGTGATGACAAGGTAGAACGCCTGCTGCCGTTTGTGGCGCAGGTGGTGCTCAAGGTAGACCTTGCAGCAAAACTCATCACAGTGGATTGGGGCCTTGACTACTGAGGCCACAGCAACGGGGGCGGCAGTGAGCATGCGTTTCGACGCGATTACGCTGTTCCCCGATATGTTTGACGCCATCACGCGGCACGGCATTACGCAGCGCGCGGTGGAGCAGGGCATCATCGATTTTGCCGCGTGGAATCCGCGTGATTTTACGCATGACAACTACCGCCGCGTGGACGACCGTCCTTATGGCGGTGGTCCGGGCATGGTGATGTTGCCGCAGCCGCTGGAAGACGCCATTGCGGCGGCCAAAGCGCGGCAAGCGGCATTCGGGCTAACACCCAAAGTGGTGTATCTGTCGCCGCAAGGCGCGCCGCTCACGCATCAGCGTGTGCTGCAGCTGGTGGCGGAACCTGGCCTGATCCTGTTGTGTGGGCGTTACGAGGCGTGGATGAACGCGTTCTGCAACGCCAGGTCGATCTGGAAATTTCGGTCGGCGATTATGTGCTGTCAGGGGGCGAGCTTCCTGCCATGGTGTTGATCGATGCGTTGGCGCGACATTTGCCCGGCGTACTTAACACTGCGGCCAGTGCAGAAGAAGATTCGTTTGCGGATGGGTTGCTGGATTGCCCGCATTACACCCGTCCCGAAGATTACCGCGGCATGGCGGTCCCGGAAGTTCTGCTCTCGGGTAATCATGCAACATACGTCGCTGGCGCCTTAAGCAGTCGCTGGGCCGCACCTGGTTGCGGCGCGCTGATTTGCTGAAAGACCGCCCGCTTTCAAAAGAAGAAACTCGTCTTCTGGCTGAATTCAAGGCCGAGCATGCTGCTGAGCAACGTGCTGCTTCCGTTGAAGAAGAAGGTACAAGTTTCGTAAAGGAGTAAGGTCATGAACCTGATTCAAAAGCTCGAACAAGAAGAAATTGCACGTCTGGACAAAACCATCCCCGAATTTGCACCTGGCGACACCGTCGTTGTGCAAGTCAAGGTGAAGGAAGGCAACCGCGAACGTCTGCAGGCGTTTGAAGGTGTTGTGATTGCCAAGCGCAATCGCGGCCTGAACAGCGCGTTCATCGTGCGCAAGATTTCCGCTGGTACCGGCGTGGAGCGTTCGTTCCAGCTGTACTCGCCGCTGGTTGCTTCGATCGAAGTGAAGCGCCGTGGTGATGTACGCCGTGCCAAGCTGTACTACCTCCGCGATCGTTCGGGCAAGTCCGCACGTATCAAGGAAAAGTTGCCGGCTCGCAAGGCCGCTCCGGTTGCTGCCAAATAATTCTGGCTGCTCCGATAAAAAAACGCGAGGCTCGTCCTCGCGTTTTTTTTCGTCCCGTGTTTGTTAACATCAACGCCTGTTCTGCTTTGGCGTTCTTCATGCCCCGTCCCGATCAATATCCCGAATATCAAGCCGTGATTGCCACCCCGGTAGGCCGATAGGCTTGGCCGCCGATGGCGACGTGCTGGTGCGGCTGGATTTTCTGCCCCAGGACCTGCCGTTGCGGCCGACGCAAAGCAGCATCCTGCGCGAGGTGGAAAGTCAATTGCATGCCTGGTTTGCCGATCCAGACGTAGTGTTCGATATTCCCTGGCGCGCGGACGGCACGCCGCATCAGCAACGCGTGTGGCAGGCCATCTACGAGATCGGCGTGGGCCAGACCCGCACCTACGCCGATGTCGCCCACGACGTGGGCTCAGTGGCGCGCGCTGTGGGCGGCGCCTGTGGCATGAACCCCATCCCCATCATCATTCCCTGCCATCGCGTGGTCGCCGCCAATGGGCTGGGTGGCTTTAACGCTAATCGCAATGGCCGCGACTGGTTGCCGATCAAGCGCTGGCTGCTGACGCACGAAATGCAGGATCTGTTCGCCGGAGCGCACGGTGCGCGTAACGTTGCCGCCGTCGCCAACGAAGCCAACCAGGCTTTGATTGATCGCTTTGTGGACCAGGTCTGGCTTGCGGACGGGCTGGCACGCAATACCGCCGACAGTTATCGGCGCGATCTGGTGATCTGGGCCATCTGGTTGGAAGCACGCGAGCGTGGCGTACTGGCCGCTCAGCGTGACGATGTGCAAAGTTTCCTCGCCGAAGCGGCGCGCACGGCCAAGGCCGCCACCCTGGCGCGGCGCATGGCCAGCTTGCGCAAGTTCTACCAGCATTGGCTCAACGATGGCCGTATCCAGCACGACCCGACCGTCACCTTGACCGCTCCGCCGCGCGTGCGGCCGCTGCCCAAGGGATTGTCTGAAGCGCAGGTGGAAAATCTGCTGGCAGCGCCCGATGTCGAAACCCCGGCCGGTCTGCGCGACCGCGCATGCTGGAACTGATGTATGCCACCGGCTTGCGCGTTTCCGAACTGGTCAGTCTGGATATTGCCGATCTGCATTTAAGCGAGGGCTATGTGCAGGTGATGGGCGGGAAGGGCGGCAAGCAACGGCTGGTGCCGCTGGGTGAAGAAGCGCGTGAATGGCTGCAGCGCTACATCAGTCAGGCCCGGCCGCTATTGCTGGCCGGTTCACACGCGCCGCAAGTGTTGGTCAACCAGCGCGACGGTCATGCGCTGACGCGCCAGGGCGCGTGGTACATCATCAAGGGTTATGCCACCACGCAGGTATCCATGCCGAGCAGCTGTCGCCCCACGTCTTGCGCCATGCCTTCGCCACCCATCTGCTGAATCATGGGGCGGATCTGCGCGTGGTGCAGTTGCTGCTGGGCCACGCCGACATCGGCACCACGCAGATTTACACCCACGTTGCCACCGCACGGCTGCAAGCACTACATAAAGCCAATCATCCTCGAGGTTGAGTTCCCGCCACCATGTGCCAGGCTAAGGCGCTTGCCTCATGTTTGTAAAAAACGAAAACCGGCCCCTGGAGCGATTGTTATGGATACAACCTCAGTCACGCATTACCGCGATATTTTTTATGGCGTACGCCACCGCTTTTGGCATCAAAATCCTGGCGGCGGTGGCCTTTTGGGTAGTGGGCCGTTATCTGATCGGGCTGGCGGTGCGCCTGGTCGAGAAGTCGCTGGAGCGGCAAAAAACTTGATCCCACCGTCCTGCGTTATATCGGCTCGGTGATTACCGTTACTTTGAACGTGCTGTTGGTGATCGGCATCCTTGGTTATTTTGGCGTGCAGACCACCACGTTTGCGGCCTTGATTGCCGCCGGCGGTGTGGCGATCGGCCTGGCGTGGTCGGGCTTGCTGGCCAACTTTGCCGCCGGGGCGTTTTTTGATTGTGTTGCGGCCCTTCAAGGTGGGCGACTTTGTCACCGCCGCCGGTGTGACCGGCACGGTCAAGGAGATCGGTTTGTTCGTCACCGCCATCAACACGCCGGACAATGTGCTGACGCTGGTGGGCAACAACAAGATCTTCTCCGATAGCATCCAGAACTACTCGGTCAATCCGCATCGTCGGGTTGATCTGAAAGCGCAACTGGCTGGCTCGACCGATCCGGCTGCCGCCATCGCCGTGCTCAAGCAGCAAATCAGCGCCATCCCCAATGTGCTGGCCGAACCCGCGGTCGATGTCGAGATCCTCGAGTTCAATCTTGTCGGCCCGGTCTTGGCAGTTCGGCCATATTGTCATAACGATAACTATTGGCAGGTCTATTTCGAGACCAACCGGGTGATCCGCGAGAGCTTTGGCCAGGCTGGCTTTGCCGCGCCGATGCCGCGCAAACCGTGTTGCTGCAACAGACAGCCTGAGCCACGCGGCCAGACGCGGGTTGCCGTCCGACAGGGGCATAGGCGCGCTGCCGATGCCGATTACAACGCACATATCGGCACCATGCAGATCTGTGCGCCCGGTCTTTCGGCCGGGGCCATCCTTAAGGAGCACACGATGTCGGCCAACCGGATCATGTTGATTCGCCATGCGGAAAAAAACCGGAGGCCACACCGTTATCAGGTGGCGTTAATCCCGATGGGGGCGTCAATGCCGAGGCCTTGTCGGTGCGGGGCTGGTCGCGCGCTGGCGCGCTTGCGGTCTTGTTGGCGCCGTCGAGCGAGATGATTGTCGACGCCCGCATCGCCAGCCCCAACGCCTTGTTTGCCTGCCCGGCACGCAAGCCGGGCGAGAGCGAACGCGCGGTGCAGACCTTGCAACCGCTGGCGGCCAAACTGGGTCTGCCGATCAATACCCGATTTGGTCGCGGCGACGAAGCGGCGTTGGCGATTGCGGCCACTGAAACCGAAGGCACGGTATTGATTGCGTGGGAACACAAGGCGCTGCCTGGTCTGGCGCGTGCCATAGTCGGCAAGCATGTCAGCGTGCCCGAGCACTGGCCTAGCGAACGCTTTGACGTGATCTGGTTGCTCGAGCAAATGGAGCATGCGCAGCCCTGGTATTTTCGCCAGGTGCCGCAATTGTTGTTGGCCGGTGATGCCGGCGTGGCGCCCGAGGCTAATCGTTCGCTATGCAAAAAAGGCGAGCCGCGGCTCGCCTTTTTTTATCAAACCCGCGCTGCGCTCAGGCTGAAATCTGATCGCGCGCCGGGTCGACCAGGCCGCTGCGTACGGCCTTCAAGGTGAGGCTGGCCACATCGCGACAGCCCAGCCGCTGAATCAACTGGCCGCGATGGAACTCCACCGTCTTAGGACTAATCCCAAGCAAGCGCGCAATCTCTTTGGTCGATTTGCCCAAGGCGATCCAGCGCAGAATTTCTTGCTGGCGCGTGGTCAGCGTTTCGGTGCCAGTGTCATTGGCGGCGCTGGCTAACGCTTCGATCTGTGGACTCAAAAAACACATGGCCGTCCAGCACGGCAATAATCGCCGCATGCAAGTCTTCCAGCATGCAGTCCTTGAGCAGATAGGCCCGAGCCCCGCGTTTGAGCGCATCGAGTACCACGTGCGGTTCGTCGTGTGACGACAGCACCATCACGCGTATATCGGGGGCGTTCAGGCGGACTTCTTGCAGGATATCCAACCCGGACTTGCCGGGCATGGTGATGTCAAGAACCACCAGATCGGGCCGCATCGTCATGATGTCATTGAGCGCGGTGTCACCATCGGCGGCCTCGGAGACGATCTCCAGGTCATTACGAGTGGCGAGTACGGCGCGTATGCCCAGACGCAGCAATTGGTGATCGTCGGCGATGATGATGCGGTGTGGGGTCGGCATAGGGCGCAGAGTAGTAGATGATCGGAGCAGCGTAGGCGCTGCGGCTACAGACTCATGTAAGGAACAGAGTTAGTATAAGCTAAATTTGCGATCTTTCCAGGCAGGGATAACCGCTGGTACCCGTGGTACGGCAATGTCTCTGCTACCCTTGGTAGACGCCGCGCCGTTTGCGGCCCCGATGGATAACCGTCATGCCCGAGTTGCAACGTATTCTGTACGTCGAGGACGAACCTGATATCCAGTTGGTGGCGCGCATGGCGCTTGAAATGATAGGCGGTTATCAGATCGTTTTGTGCTCATCCGGCCAGGCCGCACTGGATGCCGCCCCGACCGCGCAAGCCGATCTGTTTTTTGCTGGATGTGATGATGCCTGGCATGGACGGCCCCACCACCTTGGGCCGTTTGCGTGAACAACCCGCCTTGGCGGGTATCCCGGCGATCTTTATGACGGCCAAAGCCCAACCGGCCGAAGTCGCCAACTTGTTGGCTTTGGGCGCCAGTGGTGTCATCCCGAAGCCGTTCGACCGATGACCTTGGCGGACGAAGTGCGCAGCATCTGGCAAAACGCCATTACAAAAGGGGATTAGCCGTGGCAGCTGCCAGCGACGATAAATTAAAGCAGTTCCAGGCCGCCCTCGCCGAACTGCAAGTCCGGTTCAAAAACGAATTGCCGGCACGGCTGGCAGGCATTCGTGCGCAAATCGAGACCTTTGTCACCGAGGCCTTGATGCGACGACTCGTGAAGACCTGCAGCGTCAGATTCATAGTTTGACCGGCTCAGGTTCCACCTTTGGCGCACCCGAACTGACGCGCACCTCGCGCGAGCTGGAAAAAAATTCTACCGTGCCCATCTGGCCCCGCTGGAACGCCCGGATGAAGACCGCGCCGCCCAGCTGTGCAGTACTTTGACGGGCTGATTCAGGCGGCCGCGCAGTTTATTGATCCGCTCGGACTGGCAGGAGCGCGTAACCCGGCCGCCGTTGAAGGCCCGCGCCAAACCGTCATCTTCAGTCAGGATGAGCCACCGCCGAGTTGATGCAGATCGAGCTATCGCTACTCGGTATCGACAGCATCACCATGACGCGCGACGTGATTCCGGAAGGCCCGATCGATCTGCTGATCGTTGATCTGGATGGTGTGTCGCAGCCGCTGGATTTCTTTGCGGGCTGGGCACCGGGCATGCCGGGCGCGCCGGCACGCATGGTGTGTTTATCCGAGCACGCTGATGTCTCGACCCGATTGATTGCGGCACGTCTGGGAGCACATGCGTTTTTTTGCACAAGCCGGTATTGAGCGAAGAGCTGACCGACCTGATGCAGCGCCTGGATGAAGGGCGCCGCCAACCCGGTTATCGCGTTCTGATCGTCGACGACGAGCGCCAGCTGGCCGAGTACTACGCGCTGGTGCTGCAGGAGGCTGGCATGCATACGGCGGTGGTCACTGGCCCGGTGCATATGTTTGAAAAGCTGGCCGAATTCCGTCCTGAGTTGATCTTGCTGGATTTGTATCTGCCGGGCTGGAACGGCCTGGAAATCGCCAGCGTCATTCGCCAGCAATCGGCATATATCAGCATCCCCATCGTGTTTTTTTGTCGACTGATCAGACTGCTTCCAGTCGCCTTGAGGCAATGCGTCGCGGCGCCGATGATTTCCTGACTAAGCCGATCGATCCGCATTATCTGGTGACTGCCATCCAGAGCCGCGCTGCGCGCTACCGCGCCTTACGCGAACAAATGACGCGTGATGGTTTGACGCGGGCGCTGAATCGTAATGCCATCCTGCAATTGCTGCAGATCGAGGAATCGCGCTGCCGACGCAATAACCAGCCGTTGACGCTGGCGATGCTGGATATCGATGACTTCAAACCTGGCAACGAACAATACGGGCATCAGGCAGGTGATCAGGTGTTACGGGCGCTGTGTTCTTTGCTGCGGCAGCGCTTGCGCGCGAGCGACGCCATCGGGCGCTACGGTGGCGAAGAGTTCCTGCTGGTGCTGCCCAATACCAGCCAGAGCGACGCCATAGCGCTGGTTGAGGCTTTGCGTGCCCGCTTTGTGCTGATCCGCTTTCCGTTTGCCATGCCGTCGGTGGCATTCAGCTTTAGCGCGGGCGTAGCCACGTTGCGCGCAGGCGAAACGCCTGACGCACTGATCGCGCGGGCCGATCAATCGCTGGCGCTGGCAAAAGAAGCGGGGCGCAATCGCGTCTTTACCAGTTTCGAATAAGCGCGCGGGCATCGCCCCGGCGACGTCTGGGCAAACAACATAAAAAAAGCCCCGGCCAGTTTGCACTGGTCGGGGCTTTGTTTTTTGCGCGGCGCGGATTTAACGCTTACGCCGGCACCACGTTTTCTTGCTCGTGGATGTTGAGCACCACTTTGTCGTCGTCGTCGAGGTCGATGGTCACTTCGCCACCGTTGGCCAGGCGACCAAACAGCAACTCGTCGGCCAGTGCCTTGCGGATCGTGTCCTGGATCAGACGCGACATCGGGCGGGCACCCATCAACGGATCGAAACCCTTCTCGGCTAGATAGGCTTTCAGCTTGTCCGAGAAATGCGCATCGACCTTCTTCTCTTGCAACTGCATTTCCAGCTGCATCAAGAATTTCTCGACCACTTGCAGAATGATTTCCTGGCTGAGCGGTGCAAACGAAATCGTGGCATCCAGGCGGTTGCGGAATTCCGGCGTGAACATGCGCTTGATCTCGGCCATTTCGTCGCCGGTTTCCTTCTTCGCCGTAAAGCCGATGATGGCTTTGTTCAGCGATTCGGCACCCGCGTTGGTGGTCATGATCAGAATCACGTTACGGAAGTCTGCTTTACGCCCGTTGTTATCCGTCAGCGTGCCGTGGTCCATCACCTGAAGCAGCACGTTAAAGATATCGGGATGCGCTTTTTTCAATTTCGTCCAGCAACAACACGCTATACGGGTGCTTGGTAACTTGTTCCGTCAACAAACCGCCTTGCTCAAAACCGACATAGCCCGGAGGCGCGCCAATCAAACGCGATACGGCGTGGCGTTCCATATATTCCGACATATCAAAGCGGATCAGCTCCACGCCTAATGTATAAGCGAGTTGCCGTGCCACTTCGGTTTTGCCGACACCGGTCGGGCCCGAGAATAAAAAGGCACCAATCGGTTTTTTTTGCGGATTGCCGAGGCCAGCGCGCGACATCTTGATCGCACTGGACAATGCATCGATTGCGTTTTCCTGGCCAAACACCACGTTTTTTTCAGATCGCGGTCCAGGGTTTTCAATGTGCTCTTGTCATCATTGGAAACACTCTTCGGCGGAATTCGGGCAATCTTGCCACGATTTCTTCGATCTCGCCTTTGCCGATGGTCTTTTTTTCTGACGCGACTTGGGCAGTATCTTTTGCGCCGCACCGGCTTCGTCGATCACATCAATGGCTTTATCGGGCAAATGCCGGTCATTGATATATTTGGCCGCCAGTTCTGCCGCCGTGGTCAAAGCCGCAACGGTGTATTTAACGCTGTGGTGTTTCTCAAACTTGTCCTTGAGACCTTTAAGAATCTCAACGGTCTGTTCAACCGTCGGTTCAACCACGTCTATCTTCTGGAAGCGACGCGACAGCGCGTTGTCTTTTTTTCAAAGATGCCGCGGAATTCTTGATACGTGGTCGCACCGATGCATTTGAGCGTGCCATTCGACAACGCCGGCTTCAGCAAATTGGATGCATCCAGCGTACCGCCCGAAGCTGCGCCTGCACCAACGAGCGTATGAATCTCGTCGATAAACAGAATGGCATTGCGCTCTTCCGACAATTGCTTGATGACGGCTTTTAAACGTTGCTCAAAGTCGCCGCGATATTTGGTGCCCGCCAGCAATGCGCCCATATCAAGCGAATAGACGGTGGCATCAGCCAGAATATCAGGCACGTCGCCTTCAATAATGCGGCGCGCCAGACCTTCGGCAATTGCGGTTTTGCCCACGCCAGCCTCACCCACCAATAGCGGGTTGTTCTTGCGACGGCGGCACAGGATCTGCACCACGCGCTCCAGCTCGGCATCACGGCCAATCAAGGGATCGATGCGGCCGGTCAGGGCTTGCTGGTTGAGGTTCTGGGTAAAGCTTTCGAGTGCGCCGCCGGGGCCCACTTCGGATTCGTGATCTTCGCCTTGTTCCTGACGCGGCGGGGTGGAGGCCACCGGGCCGCTCTTGCTGATGCCATGGCTGATAAAGTTGACCACGTCCAGCCGGGTGACGCCCTGTTGATGCAGGAAGTACACGGCATGGCTGTCTTTCTCGCCGAAGATGGCCACCAACACGTTGGCGCCGGTCACTTCTTTCTTGCCCGACGATTGCACGTGCAGAATGGCGCGCTGGATGACGCGCTGAAAGCCGATGGTAGGTTGGGTTTCAACCTCACCGGTGCCAGACACCACGGGCGTGTGCTCGGTGACAAAGTCAGAGAGCTGCCGACGCAGGTCATCCATGTTAGCGCCGCATGCGCGCAGTACTTCAGCGGCTGAGGGGTTATCAAGCAGGGAGAGCAGGAGGTGCTCCACGGTGATGTACTCGTGGCGCTTCTGTCTCGCCTCCATGAAAGCCATGTGCAGGCTTACTTCCAGTTCCTGGGCGATCATTCATTTACCTCCATGATGCATTGGAGCGGGTGCTGATGTTGGCGGGCATGCTCGATCACCTGCGCCACCTTCGTTGCGGCAATATCTTTGGGATACACGCCACAGATGCCTCGTCCTTCAGTATGGACTTTGAGCATGACTACGGTCGCTTGTTCAAGCTGCATTCCAAAAAAAACCTTGCAGCACTGCGACCACAAATTCCATAGGCGTGAAATCGTCGTTCAGTAAAACGACCGTATACATGGAGGGTGGTCCACTGCGGACTTCTTTCTCCAGCAATTCCCGCTCAATCTGATGCTGTTGCGCCATAACAATCCATTCGTTATTCACGATTTCATTTTGGCCCGTTGGAGCGCTTTTTCAAGCGTTTCCTGGAAACAACAGTTTGCGAAACGGCCCTTTGAGATGCTTGACCTTGTGCGTAAATGTCGCGTAAAACGAATGCGCGTTTGATGGACAAGTAAACATGCAGTTCCGGTCTAACCCGTTGTGCAGGTCTTGACTTCAAACATCCGGCCCGGAGATGGGCGCACGCTTTAACTGTTTATCCTGGAGAAAGACCTAATATGGCAACGGGTACCGTCAAGTGGTTCAACGATTCTAAAGGCTTTGGCTTCATTACTCCGGACGAAGGCGGCGAAGACATTTTCGCTCACTTCTCCGCGATCAATATGCCCGGCTTCAAGACCCTGAAAGAAGGCCAACGTGTGACGTTTGAAGTCGCACAAGGCCCGAAGGGCAAGCAAGCAGCAAACATCCAGGCTGCATAAACCGCGCCGTTTGTTTGTTATAAAAAAAACCCCGCCCCGGCGGGGTTTTTTTATTGCCGTCCGTCTGTTCTCCATTACGGCAGATGGTGCGGTGCCACAAAAAAAACAATCACGGCTGCGATTGTTCCGGCTGAACGGCAGATTCTGCCGACGGCGATTGCGACTTTCATGCAACAAAAAAAGCCCCGCACGCGGCGGGGCTTTCAGAGCGCGGTCAATTCGACCGATAAAGCATTACATGCGCTCGATAATGGCCTTACCGAATGCCGAGCAGCTGACTTCCTGCGCGCCATCCATCAAACGGGCAAAGTCGTATGTCACGATCTTGTCTTTGATGGTGGCTTCCATCGCGGTAATGATCAGATCGGCAGCTTCTTTCCAGCCATATGGCGCAGCATCATTTCAGCCGAAAGCAACAGCGAGCCGGGTTCACTTTGTCCTGGCCAGCATACTTGGGCGCGGTGCCGTGGGTGGCTTCAAAACACGCCACGTTATCCGACAGGTTGGCGCCCGGTGCAATACCGATGCCGCCCACTTCTGCCGCCAGCGCGTCAGAGATGTAATCGCCATTCAGGTTCAGCGTAGCGATAACGTCGTACTCAGCCGGGCGCAGCAGAATCTGTTGCAGGAAGGCGTCTGCGATCACGTCTTTGATCACGATGCCGTTGGGCAATTGCAGCCACGGGCCGCCTTCGATTTCAACGCCGCCGAACTCGCGCTTGGCCAGCTCGTAGCCCCAGGTGCGGAACATGCCTTCGGTAAATTTCATGATGTTGCCCTTATGGACCAACGTCACGGATTTACGGTTGTTGTCGATGGCGTACTGGATGGCCTTGCGCACCAGGCGCTCGGTGCCTTCCTTGCTGACCGGCTTGATGCCGATGCTGCTGCTGTCCGGGAAACGGATTTTCTTGACGCCCATTTCGGTCTGCAGAAATTCGATGACCTTTTTTTGGCGCCATCGGATTGCGCGTCCCACTCGATACCGGCGTAGATGTCTTCGGTGTTCTCACGGAAGATCACCATGTCGATCAGATGCGGTTGCTTCACCGGCGAAGGCACGCCGTCAAAGTAACGCACCGGGCGCAAGCACACGTACAGATCGAGCTGCTGGCGCAGGGCCACGTTCAGCGAACGGATGCCACCACCGACCGGCGTGGCCAGCGGGCCTTTGATCGAGACCACGTATTCTTTCAGTGCGGCCAGGGTTTCTTCGGGCAGGTAATTGTCATTACCGTAAACGCGCGAAGCCTTCTCGCCACAGTAGATTTCCATCCAGTGAATCTTGCGGGCACCGCCGTAGCTCTTCTTGACGGCCGCATCCACCACATCTTTCATCACCGGGGTGATGTCCACACCAATACCATCACCTTCGATGAACGGAATGATCGGGTTATCGGGCGTAGCCAGGTTGGCTACAATCCGTGCGCCCTCTTTGGGTACTTGAATGTGACTCATGTGAATTCCCATACAGGTTGGACAACGCCTCAGCGGCGTGTAGACCAGGGATTATCGCGTGAAGCCTGCCGCGTGCCAAGGTTAGATGCAGTACCGCCCCGGTTGAATGGACCAATACGTAATGAGCAAACTGATTTTATTGAATAAACCGTATGGCGTGATCTGCCAGTTTTCGCCCAGCCCGCCACATCAGTGCCTGGCCGATTATGTGCCGGTCAAAGACGTCTATCCGGCCGGGCGGCTGGATACCGATTCTGAAGGACTGTTGTTGCTGACCGATGACGGCCGTCTGCAACATCGCATCACCGATCCGGGCGCACAGAAGTGGAAAACGTATTGGGCCCAGGTAGAAGGCGCCCCCGATGAAGCCGCTTGCAGCCTTTGCGCGTGGGCGTGGATCTGGGCGACTTTGTCACGCGGCCCGCGGTTGTCAGCATCATGGATGAACCGCCGGGCTTGTGGCCACGCCATCCGCCCATCCGGCAGCGTGCCAATATCCCCACGCACTGGCTGGAGATCCGCATTCATGAAGGCAAAAAAACCGTCAGGTGCGTCGTATGACGGCCAAGGTCGGGTTCCCGACGCTGCGCTTGATCCGCGCTGCGATTGGCGACTGGACACTGGATAATCTGGCCCCCGGCGAGTGGCGTGAGCTCCCCGCGCCCGCTTCGCGTCGGCGCTGAGTGGCGGCGCGACGCTCATAAAAGCCCATCGTCAATGACGCGGGTGTTGCGCCAGAGTCTCAACCGCGTATTGCGGATTGCTGTAATCCGGGATGTAACCTAATTTGATTGCTGACGGCAGACGTCGCAACCCATGATCGATGGCTGCCGTTGCATGGAAACGGACATTCAAACCAGGAGAAACAGATGAAGTATGTGATCGCTGCTTTAGTCGTGTTGTGCTTTGGTGGTTCGGCGCTGGCCGAAGAAATGCCGACTACTGCCACGCCGGATAGCGTGCAGAAAACCCAGAAGCAACGGGTTAAACACAAAAAAAGACCAAGAAGGCTTCGGCGGCAGCAGCCAGCGCGTCCTGATTTCGGTTGGGGCGTTCAGCGGCAACGGGCAGGCCAGACCTGCCCGTTGTTGTCTCTGTTATCCGGTTAGACCATCGGGTAGAATTCCGCTTTGCATTCAGAGTGGTAACGATGTTCAAACCCAACACGACGGTCGCCGCAGTGATTGAACGTGACGGCCGTTTTCTGGTGGTAGAAGAAATGATCGCGGGCCAGTTGCGGCTTAATCAGCCTGCCGGCCACCTTGAGCAAGGCGAATCGCTGATCGATGCCGTGATTCGCGAAACGCTCGAAGAAACTGCCCATCATTTTGTGCCAACGGCGCTGACCGGCATCTATCAATGGTCTCCGCCCGAGCGGCCTGAACTCACCTATCTGCGCTTTACCTTCACCGGCGAGATTACCGGCTTTGACGCCGAGCGCGCGCTCGACGATGGCATCGTGCGCGCGGTGTGGCTGACGCCGGAAGAGCTGGCGGCGCGCGCGCATGAACATCGCAGTCCGTTACTGAATGGCTGTATCCGCGATTACCAGGCAGGGCAGCGTTATGCGCTAAGCCTGCTACACGATTACGACCGGAGCGAGGCATGACCCAGAAAATCGTAGTGGGCCTGTCGGGGGGCGTCGATTCTTCGGTGACTGCACATTTGCTGCAACAGCAAGGCTATGACGTGGTCGGCGTCTTTATGCAGAACTGGGAAGACGACAACAACGACGAATACTGTTCGATCAAGGAAGACAGCATGGACGCCATTGCGGTGGCCGATTTGCTGGGGATCGATATCGAACTGGTCAATTTTGCCGGGCAATATAAAGACCGCGTGTTCAGCTATTTTCTGGCCGAGTATTCGGCGGGCCGCACCCCCAATCCGGACATCCTGTGCAATAGCGAAATCAAATTCAAATGCTTTCTGGATTACGCCATTGAGCTGGGCGGCGCCAAAATGGCCACCGGCCATTACGCCGCCAACCGCGTGCGCCCCGATGGCCGCACCGAGCTGATTCGCGCGGCGGACCAAAGCAAAGACCAGACGTATTTTTTTGTATCGCTTAAGCCAGGCACAAGTCAGCCAGGCGGTGTTTCCGCTGGGCGAATTGCAGAAATCGCAAGTGCGCGTCATCGCCGAAGAAATTGGTCTGCCCAACGCCAAAAAGAAAGACAGCACCGGCATCTGTTTTATTGGCGAACGACCCTTCCGCGATTTTCTGAATCGCTATCTACCCAAAGTGCCGGGGGCGATGGTGACGCCAGAAGGCCGGGTCATGGGCGAGCATATGGCTGATGTATTACACCATTGGCCAACGCCAGGGTCTGGGCATCGGCGGGGAAGGGCTGCCGTGGTTTGTGGCGGGCAAAGACATGGACAAGAACGAGCTGATCGTGGTGCAAGGCCATGATCATCCCAGCTTGCTGAAGCATGATTTGCTGGCGCTGGATTGCTCGTGGATATTGGGCGAGACGCCCGCGGAAGGCCGTTATACCGCCAAGACGCGCTATCGCCAGCAAGATGCGGCGTGCACGTTAACGCATGTGGACGGCGGGGTGGCGCTGCAGTTTGATGAGCCGCAATGGGCGATGACACCGGGGCAATCGATGGTGCTGTACCAGGGCGATGTGTGCCTGGGTGGCGGCATTATCCAATAAAACATGGGCCGCTCGGTATGGATGGCCAGATTTGCCATAAGGCGATCCACCACGCATAGGGTGGGTCGTGACCCACCAACCAAAGCCGGGCGAAAAAAAACGCAAAGATCGCGAATCTTGTCAGCGGCGTTGAATGGTGGGTCTTGACCCACCCTATACGTAAAAAAAAGCGTGGCACATGGCCACGCTTTTTTATGTCGACGTCTGACGACAGCCGCTTATTTAGCCGCCGCGCCCGAGGCATTCGATGGCGTGGTTTTCAGCCCCGCCGCCGCAGCCGCTTGTTCCCACGGCAGCGGCACATCCACGCCGTTGAGCACAAACTTGCCCGCATCCAGCGTGGCATCCGCCGACAGGTTGTCGCCGTCGACATTGATCAGTTTCTGATCCGCCATCCGGTTGATCTGGCCTTCAACAAACTGGCCCGCCAGGTAATCCAGATCGGCCTGCGACACGCCGTTGCCGTTGTTGCCGAACATATTGCGCGCTTGCCACGTCACGATATTGGCCACCACTTTGCGCGGCACGTGGAAATTGGCTTTGGCCACCAGCTTGCGCATAAACACCGCCGGTTGGTCCAGATCGCCCGGCTCAAAGCCTTTCAGGCCGACTTCGGCATTCAGATGGATGCTGCTGTCCGGCAGTTTGATATCCAGCGTCTTGATGGCCAGGCGGGGATCATGCGTCAGTAGCGGCATGCCGTTGCTCTTGGCCAGCTTGACCAGTTCGGCTGACAGTTGCTCGCGCGTCAGCTGCTGCTTTTGCAAGCGGTTGAATTCATCGCCCAGCCGCGACAGCGTTGGGCCGTGCAGATGCGTCGCTTCCGCCAGCAGCTCAGCCGGGCCGTACGGTTGATCGTTCAGCACCAGCTTGTCGAGCAGAAAATGCGCGCTGCCATCGACCAGCTCACCGTTTTCGCTCAGCTTGCCCTGATATTCAAAGTTCTGCAGCGCCAGTTTGAACGGGCTATCGCCTTGCATCTCCAGATTGAAGGCCGCGACCTTGGTGCCCGAGGTGCCGATCATCAAGCCGGTTTTGCCGCGCACGTGGTCGGCGGTCAGCGTCAGATTGGTCAGATCAAATTTGGCATGACCTTTGCTTCGCCCGACAAACCCGGCGCAGTGGCCAGGAATTTGACGCGGTTAAAGTCGCCGCCGTAATCCAGCGTCGAATCCAGCCCCTGCCATTTAACCTTGACGCCGGAAATCGCTTCTTCGTAATCGAAGGCGGGCACGGTGATATGGATGATGCCGTCATCGTTAAATGCGATGCGGTTTTCCATCTCGATCGGCTTTTGCGTGCCAAAGAAACGCGCCAGAAACTTTTGCGTATCCGGCGTGAAATTGAATTCGGTGGTCACTACCGCTTTATACGGATGCGGATTGAAGTGGCTAATCAGCGGCAGCGGGCCGTGTTCGATGTGCTGCGTATACGTCACTTCAAACTTCGGCAGCGGCTCGCCTTCTTTTTTTTCCAGAAAAAAAAGCGATACAGCTGCGGATTGACCTGTAGCGTCACATGCTCGGTGGACGAGAACCAGCCGCGCTGATAATCGCGGTTCTTGACGATGAAATACGGCAGGCTGGTCAGCCATTGGTTTTGCTTGTCGAGCGTTTGTTGCACCGAGCGCCCCGCCATCCACGAGCTGCCGACATAAGCCGCGCCCAGCAGGACCACGGCCAGAGAGCCGCCTACCAGTACTTTACGTTTCACCGAAATGTTCTCCCGCAAACCAACACGGCCAGCATAGGCTGGCCGCGTGGCGACGATCTGTTTTTTTAGATCTTGTTAGCCAGTTCGACCGCTTTACCGATATACGTCCACGGCGTCAGCGCTTTAAGGCGTGTTTTTTTCGGCTTCCGGAATCGCCAGGCCTTCGATGAAGACCGCCAGCGCTTCGCGGGTAATGCCGCTCTTGCCACGCGTCAGTTCTTTCAGTTGCTCGTACGGGTTAGGCACGCCGTAACGACGCATTACGGTCTGGATGGGTTCAGCCAGTACTTCCCAGTTGTCGTTCAGGTCATCCAGCATGGCCTGGCGATCGGCCAGCAGCTTGTTCAGACCCTTCAGGCACGACACATATCCTAGTTGCGCATAGCCCAGACCGACGCCCATATTACGCAGGACAGTCGAATCCGTCAGGTCACGTTGCCAACGCGAGATCGGCAGCTTCTGCGACAGGTGCGTGAGCATGGCGTTGGCCATACCCAGATTGCCTTCGGCGTTTTCAAAGTCGATCGGGTTGACCTTGTGCGGCATGGTCGAGCTGCCAACTTCATTCTTGTTAACGCGCTGCTTGAAGAAGCCCAGCGAGATATAGCCCCAGATGTCGCGGTTAAGGTCGATCAGGATGGTATTGACGCGCGCAACGGTATCGAACAATTCGCTCATGTAGTCATGCGGCTCGATCTGCACCGTGTACGGGTTGAACGTAATGCCGAGGCTTTCGACGAAGCGTTGGCAGAATTGTTCCCAGTCCACATCGGGGTAGGCGGACAGATGCGCGTTGTAGTTGCCAACTGCGCCGTTGATCTTGCCCAGCACTTCGATCTTTTCGACGCGGGCCAGTTGGCGCTCCAGGCGATACGCCACGTTGGCCAGTTCTTTACCCATGGTGGTCGGCGTGGCCGGTTGGCCGTGGGTACGGCTCATCATGCGGCGTCGGCCAGGTCGTGCGCCAGCTCTTTGAGCTTGGCGACAATCTCGCGCAGCTTGGGCGCGGTGACGGCATCGCGCGCGCCTTTGAGCATCAGCGCGTGCGAAAGGTTGTTGATGTCTTCCGAGGTGCAGGCAAAGTGGATGAACTCGCTGGCGGCCGAGATTTCCCGGTTGCCGGACAAGCGTTCTTTCATCCAGTACTCGACGGCCTTCACATCGTGATTGGTGGTGCGTTCGATGGTTTTGACTTCGAGGGCGTGCTCGACCGAAAACTGGTCGACCACGTGGTCGAGTTCGGCGATGGTCGCCGCAGAAAACGGGGCAATTTCGGTGATGGCCGGATCGGCCGCCAACGCTTTCAGCCATGCAATCTCGACGGTGACACGGTGTTTGATCAGCGCGTATTCGCTGAAGAAAGGACGCAGGTCAGCCAGTTGTTTTTCATAGCGGCCGTCGAGCGGGGAGAGTGCGGTGAGTGCGGAAAGATCCATTTTGATGAAAATGCCCGGTTAAGCGGTTGAATCGAAGGCCGGAATTTTAACACAGGCCAGCCCGCCGCTCTGCCGCACTTACAGGTGGCACGGCAAGTGTTGGGCAGAACACAGTGTGCAGCCGCCGGGCGGGCTTTGCTGTACTGCAACGCAGGCTGAGGGTGACAGGGGCAATCGCCAGGTTAAAAAAGACGTCACAACAAGCCGTACCACAAACAGATCGAGGATGGAGAGTCCATGGAGAAAATCACCAGTATTTCGCCAGAATGGCAAAACTGGCTGCTGGAAAACCTTGGCCGTGGCTGCACGCCGCAATCACTGATAGATGTGATGGTCGAGAAGAACTTTGACCCGATGTTCGCAAGCGCCATCGTGTTTCACTTTTCCAGCAGTAATAATCAGGCGCGCCCGAGCGTGGCGGCCAAGCCTGGCGCGCAGTCGATCAAGGAAAAAAAGCCGCTGGCGGCGGTTATCAGTACGAAACCCCGCGCTTGCTGCCCGGCAACGTCATCCACACCAACGACCGCGCCATCCATGTGGTGCAACGCGTGGCCAAGCCGGTGGTGGCGTTTTTTTTGACAACGTGCTCAGCCATGAAGAATGTGATGAGCTGATACGCTTGTCCGAAGCCCGCCTTAAACGCTCGACCATCGTCGACCCCACCACGGGCAAAGACGCGGTGATTGATGATCGCACCAGCTTTGGCACGTTCTTTACCGTTAACGAGACCGAGTTCATTGCCAAGCTGGATCGCCGTATTGCCGAGCTGATGAACTGGCCGGTAGAAAATGGCGAGGGGCTACAGATTCTTAATTACAAGGTCGGGGGCGAATACAAACCGCACTTTGATTATTTTCCCGAAACCGACCCGGGCAGCCAGGTGCATTTGCGCAACGGCGGCCAGCGTGTTTCCACTTTGGTGATGTATCTGAACGATGTGGAAGAGGGCGGTGCCACCACCTTTCCGGAACTGGGCATGCAAGTGGGGCCGAAGAAAGGCGCAGCGGTGTATTTTGAGTACACCAACAGCAGCGGCCAGGTCGACCCGCTCACATTGCATGGCGGCGCGCCGGTAGAGAAAGGCGAGAAGTGGATCGCCACCAAGTGGATGCGCCAGCGCAGGTTCTCTTAAGCGTTGCCCACTAGCTTTACAACAAAACACCGCCAGGCAAAACCGGCGGTGTTTTGTTATCCGACCCGCATCTAAAAAGAATGCTGCGTAGGGTGCGTTACCCCCGCTGGGGGCAACGCACATTTTGAGGCGCCAGCCTCGGCCCCCAAGGGGCCATCCACCGTCCATGGCATAACCGAAATGTGCGTTGCCCCCGAGGGGCAACGCACCCTACTCTCAAGACGCTATCGTGCGGATAACCGCCACGTGATTTCGGTGACGCGCTCAGGCTAAACGCGATGCCCTTGCGTTGCGCCAGCCCATGCTCCGCCGGCGGCGTCGCTACCCGTGCCAGATCAAACACGCTATTCGCCGGCTCGACCCCGATGGCGTAATGCCGCCCATTCCACGGCGCATGGTCACGCCCCGCATTGCTGATCCATACCAGCGCATCGGGCAACTGTTTGCTATCCCATTCCAGCTCCACTGTGCCGGTGGGGTAGCGCAACACAAACGGCGGTTTGCAATCGACCAGCTGGAACAGCTCTTCGGTCTTGATCGGCAACGGCAAACGCGTTAAATCAAGCGGGCCATCAGCAGTCGGCAGCGCGTTCAGTCCCTGCGCCTGCATATTCGGCGCGATGCGCGACACCCCCGGTTCTTGCGGCACCGGATAGGTTTCGATGTGGCTAAAGCCGCAGCCCAGCACTTCCACGCCTTCTGCGGGCACGGCAAAGGTCGGGTGCAAGGCCACCGGCAAGGTGACGGCGCGGCGGGCGTGCACCAGCAAGGTAACGCTGACCGCAGCGGCATCCGGGTCCACCGCAATGCACTGCTCCAGCCGCGCAATCGGCTCGGACGCGGGCAGATCAATCGCAATGGTCAGGCTGGAATCACTTCGCGCCACCAGTTGCCATTCGTGATTGGCGGCAAAGCCGTGATCCCACGGGCTGTCACTGGCATGCGTGCCCAAGCGGCGGCAGATCGGCCGGCGGCTGGGTCATGCCAAACGGCACGCATGGCCAACTGCCGCGCAAACTGCGCAAGATGCCGGGCAAGGCCGGGTCGGGCTGCCATGGCGCAACTTGCAACGGCGACACCGTGCGCGCGCCAGCGGCATCGTGCAAATAAAAGGTCACCGGGGCCAGCATGCCGCCCAGCGCTTGCACGCTGAACGAACCATGCGGCCATACCAGATCCCAGTGGGTGAGTGCGGCTGACGTGCTCATCGCGCGTTCTTTTTGCCAAAGAATTTATCAACGGTGACGGCAGCGATAATCAGCGCGCCCATCACGATCTGCTGGTAGTACGACTGCACATTCAGCAGGTTAAGAATGTTGTTGATCACCCCAATGATCAGACCACCGACCACCACGCCCGGAATCTTGCCGCGGCCGCCAAAGAAGCTGGTGCCGCCAATAATGGCCGAGGCGATGGCAAAGGTTTCAAAGCCCACGCCGGCGTTCGGTTCTGCGGCCGAAGTGCGCGCCACGGTGATCACACCGGCAATCCCCGCGCAGATGCCCGAGATCACAAACACCACCAGCGTGTGCAGCTTGACGTTAATGCCGGAGAAGTAAGCCGCCTGCGCGTTGCCGCCCAGCGCATAGATATTGCGACCCAGGCGCGTGTACTTGGTGACAAACCACAGCACCCCGGCCACCACCAGCGCAATCAGCACCGGCACCGGCACGCCAACCACACGACCCGCGATGATGTCGCCAAAGCGCGGATCAAAGCCGAACACCGAAGCCGCGTTAGAGATAATCAGCGTCACGCCACGATAAATCGCCACCGTGCCCAGCGTGATAATGAAGGGGTGCAGCCCGGTTAAATTAACCAGCAGGCCATTCACCGCGCCCAACAGGCCGCCCAACAAGACGCCGCCCAGCAAAATGGCCAGCCAGAACGGGCAGCCCGCCATCATCAGTTGCGCGGTAACCATGCCGGTTAGCGCCAGCATCGAGCCCACCGACAAATCGATGCCCGCAATCAGGATGGTAAAGAAGACGCCACATGCCAGCAGCACCATCACCGAGCTTTGCAGCAACACCTGCAGCAGGTTGTCGGTGGTCAGAAAGTATTGCGGGCTAAGCGCGCTGGATAACACCAGCAGAATCACCAGCACACCAAAAGTGCCGTAGTTCTGCCACAGCTGGGCGAAGTCGCGTTTTGCGGGGAGGGTGTCACAGCGGCGGTTTCCACTGCGGTTTCGGTCTGGATCATGATCTTCATCTCCGAGGCCAGGCGTCAAGCCGTGGCCACATGCATGATGTTTTCTTCGGTGGCGTCGGCGTTGTTAAACACCTCGGCGATGCTGCCGTTGCGATAGACCGCGATGCGATCGCACACACTCAGCAGTTCGGGCAGTTCGGACGAGACCACGATGATGCCTTTGCCGGCATCGGCCAGCTCTCGCAAAATCTGGTAGATCTCGCTTTTGGCGCCCACATCGATACCGCGCGTGGGCTCGTCAAAGATAAACAGGTCACTTTTGGCGGCCAGCCATTTGGCGATGATGGCCTTTTGCTGATTACCGCCAGACAGCTCGGTAATGTTTTGCGCGGGCGACGAACAGCGGATGCGCAAACGCGCTTGTAGTCGTCGCCAAACTGTTTTTTTCTTCGGCAAAGTCGATGCGTTGCAGCGACAGTTGCCGGTGTGCGGTTTTCAGCATCGGCAAAATCGAGATGTTTTCCGCAATCGAAAAAATTGTGGAAAAAGCCGGTGTGACGGCGGTCTTCCGTCACCAGCGCCAGGCCCGCCTTGATGGCGGCATACGGGCTGTCCGGGTTGATCACCTTGCCGTTGAGCGTGATGTCGCCGCCGTTGCGTTCACGTGCGCCAAAAATGGTTTCCATCAGCTCGCTGCGGCCCGAGCCAATCAGCCCGGCAAAGCCGAGGATTTCGCCCTGGCGCAGTTGAAAACTGACATCGCGCACGCGGCCATCTTTAGAGCTGAGCTTGTCCACCGCGAACACGGTGCTGGCCCCGGCCTCTCGCGTGGGATCGGGCCGGCTGTGGGTAATTTCGCGGCCCACCATGGCGGCCACCAGTTTGTCGGTGGAGGTGGTGCGGGCGTCATAGGTGCCCACATAACGGCCATCTTTCAGCACCGAAACACGGTCACCCACAATCGGAATTTCTTTGAGCTTGTGCGAGATGTAGACCAGGCCGATGCCTTGGGCCTTCAGCTCCTGAATCACCTTGAACAAATGCGCCACTTCTTCATCGGTGAGCGAGGAGGTGGGTTCGTCCATGATGATGACGCGGGCGTCGCTGGCCAGCGCTTGGCAATTTCAACCTGCTGTTTTTTCCGAAATCGACAGATCACCCACCAGCATGGCCGGATGCCGCTTCAGGCCAACGCGGCGCATCGCTTCTTGCGCCTTGTTGCGAATGGTGACGCGGTCGACCACGGTCAGGCCCCACTTTTTTGCAGGTGGGCAGATTGCCGATAAACAGGTTTTCTTCGATGCTCAGATAATCGACCACCGACAATTCTTGATAGATCAGCCGGATGCCGTAGGCCTTCGACAGATTGGGCGTCAGCTGCTCATACGTGGTGTCGCCCAGCGTAATCTGGCCCGAGGTGGCTGGTAAATGCCGCTGAGGATCTTCATCAGCGTGGATTTGCCCGCGCCGTTTTCGCCCAGCAGCACGTGCACTTCGCCAGCGCGGATATCAAAGCTGACATCCTGCAGCGCAACCGTGCCCGGAAACCGCTTGGTAATGCCTTTGACTGCCACCAATGCAACCATGGCGCGTACTCCCGTACTTCGGATGAAGCCGGGCTACGCACGCGGGGGCGTGCGTAGCCGCAGCTTTTTTACGGTCAGGCCAACTTAGTTGACGCGGCCGCTCTTGTTAACCACATACGAATCGACCGGGGCAAAGTTCGGCTCGGCTTTCGGGTCCATCGGCGGCTTTTTTTTGGCGACGGCGTCCAGCAGCATGTCCAGGCACTTGGCGCCAATCGCAGCCGGGTTTTGCGCCACGGTGGCGGTCAGCTCGCCGCGTTTGACGCTATCCAGCGCTTCCGGCACGCCATCGGTACCTACCACAATCACTTTGCCCAACTTGCCGGCGTTTTTTTAACCGCCTGCACAGCGCCCAGCGCCATCGTGTCGTTGGCGGCGTAGATCGCGTTCAGGTCCGGGTTGCGTTGCAGGATGTTGGTGACCACATCCAGCGCTTGGCGCGGTCCCAGTCAGCGGGTTGGCTGGACACCACGGTAATACCCGCATCCTTGAACGCCTTGTCGACACCAGTGCGGCGCGCATCGCCCGACACATTGCCGGCCTTGCCTTCGATGACGGCCACTTTATGCGGACCTTTGCCCAGCAACGAGGCGATGTACTTGCCGGCCTTTTCGCCCAGCGCCACGTTATCGGTACTGGCAAAACCCACGACGCTGCCGCCCAGGGCGCGCAACTGGTTAACGTCGACTTTCTCGTCGATGTTGACCACGTATGTGCCCTTTTTTGTTGGCGCGAGCAATTGCCTGCACCAGGTTTACCGGCGAAATCGGCGCAACGCCGATGCCTTGTAGCTTTTGTTAACCACGTCCTCAACCAGACGCTGCTGGCCTTGCAGATCGTCCTCGCTGGCCGGGGCCAGGATATCGACTTGCACATTGCGTTTTTTTGGCTTCGGCCTGAATACCGTCGCGCATGGACACCCAGTACGGGCCCGACAAGGTCTTCAGCACCATGGCCACATCAGCCGCTTGGGCCATACCGGAAATCAGCATTGCGCCGGTCAGTGCCAGCGTCATTTTTTTTGAATTGCTTCATCGTACGTCGCTCCTGGTTCCGGGCTGCATTAAGGCCCGGTTTATTGGAAACCGGCCCGCTGGCGCAGGCCAGGCGGGCGCAGTCGTTGTCCGCTAAACGCTAAACACCACATCGGCCCGCGCGCGGGTTGCGGCGATGCGTACGGCATTGGGTTCGTCGGTGTTGATCACCCACGCTTTGGCGGCCGCTTCGTCGCGACCAAATTGCATATGGCGTTGCACCAGCCGTTGCTGGCGCAGGGCGTCGTCCACATCGACATACCAGACTTCATCCAGCAGTCCGTAGACGTGCGCCCAGTGACCATGGTCCAGCAGCAGATAGTTGCCTTCGGTGATCACCAGTTGTGTCTCGGGGAACACCGGAATCGCGCCAGCATGGGTTCTTCGATCTCGCGGCGGAATTCCGGTGCATAGACGATCTCGCCCGCCACCGGTTCGCGCAGTCGGCGCAGCAAGCTGACATAGCCCGCGCTGTCGAACGTGTCTTCCGCGCCTTTGCGCTGGGCCCGGCCCAGCCGCGCCAGCTCGACATTGGCCAGGTGATAGCCATCCATCGGCACCACCACGCACGCTCGCCAAAATGCGCCAGCAAGGCCGCCGACAACGTCGATTTGCCAGAGCCCGGCGCACCGACCAGGCCGAGGATGTGGCGTTGGCCGTCGGCCAACAGGGCCTCGATCCGCTCGATGTAATGCGCGGCGATCTGCACAGAAACGCTAGGGTTGGACATCGTATTGATCCTGGATTGGGTTACGGACGCAAAAAAAAGGACGCTCAGTATGCGCGCCCCGTCACGCCAAGGCCCGCACCTTTGGCCTGCGCCAGAATAAAGCTGCGCGCATGCGTGGCCAGATCCATGCCGTCATCCCACAGGTTGCGCCACACGGCCAGATCGTTGGACAGGCCCTGCGCCACCACGGTGGAGGAGAAGCTTTCAAACGTGATCGGGCCTTGATAATTGATGGCGGCCAGCGCGTGGAAGAAGCTGGTGAAATCGATGGTGCCCGAGCCCAGATAGCCGCGATGCTTTCGCCGATATGCACGTAACCCAGACGGTCGCCGCATTCCAGCACCGGCTGCACAAAGTCCACTTCTTCGATATTCATATGATAGGTATCGAGGTGGACCACCAGGTTGGACGCGCCCACTTCATCAATCAAGGCCAGCGCCTGACGTGCGGTGTTGATGACGTTGCTTTCATAGCGGTTCACCACTTCGATACCGATGGTGACGCCTTTGGCTGCAGCCAGATCAGACAAGCGACGCAGGCTTTCCACCACGTGTTTGCGGCCCAATGCCGTCACCGGCTGGCCATATTTGCCCAGCGCGCTGTATGGCACGCCACCGTAATAAGAACCGCCCAGGGCGTGGGTCAGATTGACCGCTTCTTCCAGCAGTGCCACGCCCTTGGCCACGACGGCAGGATCGTCACTCGATACATCTGCGTTGAATGCCAGACCGCGCGAGCAGCCCACCTTGAGGCCGTGTTCTTCCAGCAGGCTGCGGGTTAACGCAACGTCCATCACTTTCGGGTCATGCAGTGACAACTCCACCAGATCAAAACCTGCCGCTTTGCTCTGGGTGATTACCTTGCGTGCGCCTTCGGGGGTCAGGTCGCCGGCCCAGACCAATGCGTGTATGCCTAATGGATTCATCACTCGTGCTCCTGTAAATGCACCAACAAAAAAGGGGTAATGCACAAATCGTGAGCACATAATGCGTAACGGTTACGCATAAGTCAACAAAGAAAAAAACGCAAATGCCGTTTTCTTGCGCTACAATTCGTCGCATCAGCCTTAGCACACATCTACACAATGAGCCTTCAGCCCAATGAAACCGCGGGTTTGATCGATGGACCCGGCCAGATACTGGCGCTGATCCGCAACGGCGTGGCCACCACGCGGGCGCAGATCATGGACACCACCGGCCTTTCGCGCTCCACCGTGGCGCAACGTATCGACGGCCTGGTCGGCGCCGGCTATATCGCGCCTGCCGCCAATGAAAACAGCACCGGCGGCCGCCCCACCGGGTCTTTCCAGCTCAATCGCGAAGGCGGCGTGATGCTGCTGGCGGCCATCGGCGCGGGCGCAATGCAAGTTGCCGTCACCGATATGCAGCGCGGCATACTGGCGCGGCGGCAAATGGGCATCACCATCGCCGACGGCCCCGACATCGTGCTGGGCGAAGTGGCGCGCCAGTTCAAGGACGTGCTGAAAGAATCAAAACACCGCGCCAGCGATGTGCGCGGTATTGGCATCGGCGTGCCCGGCCCGGTTGAATTTGCGCAAGGCCGCGTGGTGCGCCCGCCGATCATGACGGGCTGGGATGGCTATCGCGTGCCCGACTTTTTTTGCCGGCAGCTACGCCTGCCCGGTCATCGTCGATAAAGACGTTAACGTGATGGCGCTGGGCGAACATCGAGAGGTGGCGTCGGCCACCGGCCACCTGTTGTTCATCAAGATCAGCACCGGCATCGGCGCGGGCATCATCCTGGACAACCACCTGCAACGCGGCGCGCAAGGCGCGGCGGGCGACCTGGGCCACTTTTATATCGGCAACCTGGTCGGCGGCGAACCGCCACTGTGCCGTTGCGGCAATCGCGGCTGCCTGGAAGCGTATGCAGCGGGCTGGGCGCTAACGCGGCAAATGAACGACGGCGGCCACGCCTGCGGCAATGTGCGCGATCTGCCAAACTGGCCAACGACGGCGAACCCGATGCGGTGGCGGCACTGCAAAATTCCGGCCGTCTGATTGGCGAGACCATCGCCATGTCGGTCAGCTTGCTCAACCCGTCGCTGGTGGTATTAGGCGGCGAACTGGCGCAACGGCAGGGGTATTTGCTGGCGGCGGTGCGCGAGACGGTGTACCGGCGCTCGTTGCCACTGGCTACGCGTAATCTGCAGATCGTGAACAGCGTGCTGGGGCAAGACGCCGGTTTGCTGGGCGCGGCGCACCTGGTCAGCGACGCGATTTTTTTGCCCCGGCTGTGTGGATGCGGCGGTGGAACGACATCTGGCTGCGCGGGGGTAGTCTCGCTGTCTACAATGTTTCGCAATAGCCTTGGGGAGTTGCGCAGCATGAGTAAAGCCGAAAGCAGTTCGACCGCGCCCGCCAGCGAGCTGATCGACCAGCGCATCGCCGAGCTGGGCGACTGGCGTGGCGCCACACTGGCGCGCATGCGTGCGCTGATCCGCGAAGCCGATCCGGAGGTGGTGGAAACCTGGAAATGGATGGGCACGCCAGTGTTTGAGCACGCTGGAATCATCTGCAC
Source organism: Silvimonas sp. JCM 19000 (assembly GCA_001313065.1). The sequence goes on along the minus strand of BBFD01000001.1, from coordinate 8,326 downwards.
CGGCGAATCTTATAAACAGTGGATCAAGCTGACGTTCGCCAAGGGGGCGGCACTGCCTGATCCGCACCGACTGTTTAATGCCAGCCTGGACGGCAACGCCCGTCGCGCCATCGATATCCGCGAAGGCGAAGCGGTGGATGCCGAGGCATTCAAGGCGCTGATCCGCGCGGCGATAGAACATAACCTGGCTGGCAAGGCCAAGCCGAAGCAGGCTAAGGCTTAAACCGGTTTTTTCCAGCATCAGCAAGCCGTCGCGCAATACATCCATCTTGTCTTCCAGCACGGCCATCGCATCGACTACGCCCTGGTTGTAGTAATGCGCGCCGAAGGTTTTGCTGATGAATTCGAGCAAGAACTCAGCATCGAAATCACCCAGTTCGATATCGAGTTCGGTTTCCAGATAACGCCGCAGTTTGTGTTTAAGCACACGGCTTTGCTCGGCGGAGAAGGTGATGTCAGCCATCTTCGAGGTCCTTGATTTTTTAGTTTGGCAAGGCGGCTAGCACCGCATCGACGCGCGCGGAGCGGGTGCCGCCAACGCTGATCCACGGCACGCCAGCTGCCTCCAGCGCCGTCGCGTACAAGCCAAACAACCAGTCACGGTCGGTCGGGTTTTCGCGCAAGGGGTCGGCTTCCCAAGGGATATCGGGACGCACCAGCACGTGCAACGCGTAATCGGCAGCGGGCCACAGCGCGGTGAGTTCGGGTGGCAGACGCCAAAGCGTACTTCGGCCCAGATTTTGCAAACCAGGCCGTTGGTATCGCAGACCAGATCGGTTGAAGCGGGCGCGGCGTGTTCTGCCGCTAACTGGCCGCGGGCGATTTCGATAATGTCTGGTAAGTCGTAGCTCGCATCAGCGCGCGTCGCAAAATACTCGCGCACATACTCGGCCACCCATGGGCAAGCCAGACGCTGCGCCAGATCTTGCGCCAGCGTGGTCTTGCCGCTCGATTCCGGCCCGACTATGGCGATTTTGCGCATCAGGCCTGCGCCTGCAAATCGCGCCGCCATTGCCGCCAGCCCCAAGCCGCCAACGCCGCTAATACCAGATACAACACGGCGGTTAAGTAAAGCGCTTTGTGGATATAAACGCCCGCGCCAATCACATCCAGCACAATCCAGTACGGCCAGTTTTCAATCTGCTTGCGTGCCTGCATCCATTGCGCAATCAGGCCGAATACAAACAGGGTTGAATCCAGATAGGGCACATCGGTCGGCAAAAAAATTAACCTGCAGCTGCGACACAATCAATGTGCCAGCAATGCCCAGGCCGTTATAAAGCAGCCATTGTTTGCGGGTGAGTCGGCTAACCGGCAATACCGGTACCACCACCTCGCCCGTTTTGGCTTGCGCCAGCACCACCAGCCATAGATGGCCAATGCGGCGTAGATAAATTGCAATACGCTCTCGCCAAACAAATGCGCATCGACGAAAAGATAGACGTAAAGCAGGCTGGCAATCAGTTGCAACGGCCAGGTTAAAACATGCTCGCGCGTGGCCAGCCAGATGGCTAATAGCGTGGTGATAAAACCGATGATTTCGAGGACGCTCATGCGGGGCTCGGAAGAGGGGAATGAGGCGGGATTATACGGGCAGGTTTGATTACGTCGGTGCGCGTTATGGCCATGCCATCGCGGTGTGCAACACGCGAAGGATGTATATGCATTGCTCTTCGTCGCGGTAGATCAGGCAATAGCTGGACCGGACCACCAACTCACGCGTTCCGGCGACACGGCCCACGCGATAAATTTTCGACTGTGATCGAAGGTCGGAAACCTTCTGGAAAATGTCGTCGGCCAAGGCCCGCGCTGCACGGGGATTGGCTGCAGCGATGTATTGCAGGATTGCTTGCAGATCCTTGCGCGCCTGGCTGACCCACTCAACTTTCTTCGATCCTCCTGATGAGCGCGTAAGCATCTGCCATTACCTTGTCGTGTGCCACCGTGGGGCCAGGATCAGCGAGCGCCTCATGCACCTTGGCGCGAAACCAGGCATCGTACGCGTCGGCAGAGGTGGTCAAGCCGATCGGCAAACCGCCTTCTTCTGTGACGCGAGTCAGGAGAATACGCACGGCGTCTGATAAGGTCAGGCCAAATTTTGCCAAGGTTTCGGCGGCTTGATTCTTGATCTGATCGTCTACGCGGACATGCAACATTGAGGTATGGGTCGACATTTCGGGCCTCTTGATCGAGACCGCATTTTGTCTCTCAATTGAGAGCTTAGGCAAGCGCGCGGGCGTAAAAAAAGCCTCGAGCAACGTCGAGGCTTGTGGCGGGTAGAACGTTGATCACTCTTTCTCAAACCACGCCATCGATTCCACATGCCCCGTATGCGGAAACATGTTCACCACCCCAGCCGATTTCAGCGTATAGCCCTTCACATTCACCAGCACATTGGCGTCACGCGCGCGAGATCAATGAATTACGGGCAGTCTTCACCTCATAATTATTCTGCCCCGACAGCGACTCATCCCTCCGTCGGGGCACATGCTATGACTTTACCGCCATCTGTAAAAAAAAGCATTGAGGAGTTTGTATGGAACTCCCCGTGCGCATATTTTTTATTGCCAACTCTTACACCAATCAGCGCAAGTTTAACCATTGCCCCAAATACAAGACGATAAATAACAAACAGGGCTTCGACGGCGTCGAGATCCACTTGATATCAGCAGCGGGCGGGACACTCAACCCATGCAGCATAGTCTGAGGATGCTGAACCACAATCAATATCCCCCGGGTCGCCGTGTCACATTCGCTTCAATGAGAATAATAATGCTCGGCGGAAGCCTCTTGGAAGCTGGCGGCATATGATTGTGGATCATGCCTTAAATCCGCTGTGCTGGTCCCAGCAAACAAATGACAGCCAGGTGCCACTGGGCGTGCTTTCCAAGTGAGCACCAGTACCCATGGAAATGAGGACAATATAATTGCCATCCACTTTGCTTCTGGTGGTCGGTCTAAGGCGATTAATAATCTTCTTTCATGTACCGGGTCAGTAATCCATTAAAATAATCGTCTTCCTTAAAATTCTTTAGGCCGTAGTTCATGTGCTCTTTCAGGAGCGTGCGCACATTTGTGCTTCCCTTGTCGCTCTTAATTAGACGCATCAGAATTTCACATAAAGTCGTCGTAGGATATGGATCGGTTGTACCTCTGCGTGATTGCTCATCTTTTAGAATCTGATAGCCCTCTTCAAAAAAGCGCATATTCGGCATTATCGTCCGCGATAAATTTTTTTCGCAGAGCGCCATTCCCAGTGAGTGCCGGGTCTGGAACGAGTCGAAATGGTTCAGTCCAGTTCTAAAGCACTCTATCGCTCGATCGATAAATCCGCGCTTTCTATAGAATCGCCCATAGTGAAGCCAGAATATCCCATCCTTGCCATAATACTTTTGTGCTCGTGATACGTAATTTCCGTGTCCGTTTCCCGAGTGTCTATCGCATAATATTGCTCGTAGAGAAAGTCAAATGACACCAACTCCTTATACATCCTGAACGGAATAGGGTGATATTTAATGTCGTCGACATTAAATTTTCTCGACAGAAATCGTAGCATACTCAAAACGGTATCAGTATTTCCATGGCCGCGGATGCAATTGTCGAAATAATAAGTGGCTATCAAACGATGGCGGCAGCGAACGCTCCCGTGTGAGTAAATTACTATGCCAGACAGTTCCTCGTTCAAATAATTAATGGCAGTATCAACTCGGACCTCGAGAAAACCCGCAAGATAATCGACAGGAACACTAAATCCTAGCGAATGCAATATAGCAACGCATTCTAGGGCACGGCGAGCCTCATCCTTTTTTTGACGGAATGAAACTCCTCGTAAACTTTCGTCTCAAAATTTTCGTGGTTTGTTAATGAAAACAGGGCGGCCAGCAAATCGCCGTCATATCCCTTTTCCTTGTTTACTAAGATATTCGCTTGTCGTTCGATGGCCAAGTTGCTAAAACCGTCGATAGCTATCCCATGGTCGCCAAGTTTCTTCGCTATGAGCGCCGCATCCTCGACAGATAGACCTCAAACGTGAAATGGGTGGTCAAATCGTCCTTGTTTTGTATCTGGCGCTTATTCGTTCTAAAGCTATTGTTTCTGGCTTCCAGAATGAATAGGACATAGGGCCTGCCTTTGTCCTTCATCCTGTCCGCAAGGGCATTTATTGCAAAATAAAATTCGTAAGCATCGTAAAATATAAATACGGACTTTTCCTGCATTGTTGAAATGACATTAGCCAGCATGTTCACATCAACTCCATTGATGGAGTCATATTCATAGATCAGCTTATATGTGCTAGTTAATTGCCACGTTACATGGCGAATCGCCGTGGTTTTTTTTCCCGAGCCGCTCGGGCCGGTTACGTGCAGAATTCCGACCCCAGCGCTATTTGTTTGGAGAAGGCCGGCTGCAACAGTAAGCAGAGAATCGATTTTCGACGTGACTGCGTGTGCACCGTTTGTTAGGTAAACCCATTCTGGATGCTACCGGTGATATAGCGGCGGAGCAGCCCGAGTTCGTACCGTGCCGACTCGATATCCAATACGATAGGCCGAAATGCTTCCTTAAACCAAACCCTTGCATTATTTAATGCGGCACTGCCCTTTACCACGGTCGGCAAATTTAAAGTCTGGGTTATGTTGGTCGGCTGCACGGTATCGTAGAGGACTTTAAAGAATTCTTCCGCAGTGCTATCAATAACATGGAACCCCGACGCCTGATAGTTCTCACGGCGGATCTCATCAGCGTTGGGAAGGATTATCCAGTTTCGCGCCGGCTTTGTTGGCTCGCCATAATTGTTAATGCGGGCGGCGATATAGGTGTCAATATCGGATTCGTCAAGTTGATTACCGATTACCACAACTCCTCCGACCAATATACTGCCCGCGAGGTCGTTATGCCAGTCGAGCATTTTTTGTCGCAACACGAGCATATTCAATTCCGGAGAAAATAAATCCTTTTTCAATTTCCGCGATTGTCCCGTGGATTGTAATTACAGGAATAGTCCCGATTGTCGAGGCAACGGCTTAGGGTCGCTGTAGTTGAAAAAAAGAGAATTCGGCAGAAACCTGCTTCTTGGAAAGAGCGCGCGAGTATGCACAATTTAGAACGTTGTCGATGTTTGTCGTGTAGATCCTGGACCAAACGTACGAGAATATTTTTTTCTTGCCAACTATAGATGGAATTGACGGTAAAAAAATATCCTTTAGGATTTTTTTTATATTCCGGAAGCGACCGTGATGCTAGATCGTACACGTCTTTCAGCCGAGTGCTTGGTCCGCCGGTCTTTCCGCAGCTTCCCAATAAAATGCCTTTCAATTCCTCACTTCCCGGAATCGTGGCTGCAATCGAAGGGTTTTTTTTGTAACTGAAGCCCGCCCCCAACAGGAGTGCGATTTCACCTCGCTCCATTAAAGGGGCGATTTCATTCTTGATGATTTCGATATGTTCTGATTTCATGCGCACGTCCGTAACTACTGTTGGGTTTCTGTAAGCATATCGGCGATTGTAATTATTGCCAAGCCGGGAGGAAGAATGGGCTGACGCTTTCGACGGTCTTCTTCCATCGATCATCGACTCTCCCTCTGCTACCTGATAACAGCAGCCGAGGCGGGCCAACAGCTACCTGCGAGGTTCACTGTCACTCAAATGATCTCGCAATTTACAGACTGCAAACAAGCAGCAACCCCTGAAAAAAAACGCCCCGCATCGGACGAATACGGGGCACTCTCAGCGAAAACAGTAAGCTAATTGATTTTGAATAAGGCTAATAAAATCAGTGGCTTGTCATTCCTTCTCAAACCACGCCATCGATTCCACATGCCCCGTATGCGGGAACATATTCACCACCCCAGCCGATTTCAGCGTATAGCCCTTCACATTCACCAGCACATTGGCGTCACGCGCCAGGGTTGACGGGTTACAGGACACATAAACAATTCGCTTCGGCCCGGTTTCTGCGCTAATCGATTTAACCAGTTCCATGGCGCCGTCGCGCGGCGGGTCGATCAGCATTTTGTCGAAGTGGCCCAGCTTGTCCAGCCATTCTTCGGTCATCTCGAACAGGTTGGCCACTTTGAAATCGGTGCGGTCTTGCAGGCCGTTAAAGCGGGCGCCTTCAAAGGCGCGGTCGACCAGTTGTTGCAGGCCTTCCATGCCCAACACCTTGGCGCCGCGGCGCGCGATGGGCAGGGTAAAGTTGCCCAGGCCGCAGAACATATCGGCGATCACTTCGCCCGGTTGCGGGTCCAGCAGGTTGATGGCGCGTTCCACCATCACGCGGTTTACGCCGTGGTTGACCTGAGTAAATTCAGTGGGTTTAAACGGCATGGTGATGCCGAATTCGGGCATCTCGTACGTCAGCGCCGGCGCATCTTTGGGATAAAGCGGGTAGGCGGTATCCGGGCCTTTGGGTTGCAGCCAGATTTGCACGCCCCATTGGTCGGCGTAGGCGGCAAAGTGCGCTTCGTCTTCGGGCGTGATCGCTTCCATATTGCGGAACACCAGCACGGTGATGTTCTCGCCGATGGCCAATTCGATCTGCGGCATGCGATCAAAAAAAATGCTCAGCTTGCGCGTCAGCTCGCGTAATGCGGGCAACTGATCCGACATCGACTTGGGCAGCACGTGGCATTCGGTCATATCGGCGATAAACGACGAGCGCTTTTCGTGAAAGCCGACCAGCATGCCGCCTTTTTTTGGCGACGTGGCGCACCGACAAACGCGCGCGATGGCGATAGCCCCATTCCGAGCCGTATAGCGCCGGCATCATGGCTTGTGCTTTAACGCTGCCGATGCGTTGCAGATTGTCTTCCAGCACGCGTTGCTTGGCCGCCACTTGCGCGGTGAACTCCATATGCTGCAACGAACAGCCGCCGCAAACGCCAAAGTGCGGGCATTTGGGTTTGACGCGCATAAAGCTGTCGCTATGGATTTCGGTTGCCTGCGCGTTCTCGAAATTCGGCTTGCGGCGGTAGCTGGTGTAGCTAACGGTTTCAAACGGCAGCGCGCCGTCGATAAAAAATGGTTTTGCCTCTACGTGGCAACGCCGTGACCTTCGTGGTCCAGCGATTCGATCCGGGCTTGCGGCATGGGGATTGGGCTAACGGTCTGAAAAAAACGCGCAATTATAGCAGCCGCCGCCCACCCTGCGGCATGGATTACCAGGCGAAGGGCGGCCGGTGCTGCGGCGATCAGACCTAGGGTGTCGGCTTAGCGCAAAAAAGATCAGCTGCGACGGCGCGCCGACTGGCGTGTATTGGCCGGTGAACTCGAGCTTGCCGCTGGCGGTATCGAGTTTAAAGGCGGTGATATGGTCGCTGCGCTGGTTGGCGATATAGATAAAACGGCCAGCCGGATCGACCGTCAGCGTGCGCGGATAACTGCCGCGCGTCCAGGTGTCGTCTTGCCAACTGAGCGATCCATCCGCCGCCACGGCAAAGCGCGCCACGCTGTCGTGCAGGCGGTTCAGTACATAGACAAAGCGGCCATCCGGCGAAAGCACAATATCCGAAGCGAAGCTGGTGCCCTTGAACCCGGGCGGCAACGTGCTTAGCGAGGCGGCTTCCGTCAGCGTGCCTTTGGCACTATCAAAACGGTAATGCGTCAGTGTCGAGGCTTCTTCGTTGACCAGATACAGGTGTTTGCCGTCGGCACCAAAGACAAAATGGCGCGGGCCAGCGCCGGCCGAGCTGGCATTCAGCCACGGCGGATCATTCGGCAGCAATTTGCCGTGTTCGCTATCGATGCGCCATTGATAAATGCGATCGAGACCCAGGTCGGTGGAGAAGGCAAATTTGCCGCTGGGGTCGGCCGCAATCATATGCGCGTGCGGGCCGTTGTGATCGCTGGCTGCAAAGCTGCCCTCGACTGCGGCGGCGGATGCGCGGCACCGGGCTGGCCGGCACTTTGATATACGTCGGTGGCGGCGCCCAGGCTGCCGTCTTGCGTCAGCGGCACCAGCGCAACACTACCGGAACCGTAATTGGCCACCAGCAGCTGGCGCTGGTCGGGGGTCAGGCCCAAAAAGACGGTTTGTTTGCCTTGCGCGTCGATCTGATTGCGCAGGGTGAGCGCGCCGCTGCTGCGGTCGATGGCATAGGCAGCCACCTCGCCATGTTTGGGCGATTCGCTGCCGACGTAGAGCGTGTCGCGCGTAATCGCAAATTGCGCCGGGTTGGGCACGCTGGGGTAGACGCCCACGGCTTGCAGCGCGCCGGTATGTGGATCCTGGCGGAACAGATAAATGCCTTGGCCGTTGGGCGCATAGGTGCCGACATAAGCAAACACCGGCGCTTCGGTCGCGGCCAGGCTGGCGGGCACGATGCTG